>JAFAMS010000276.1 GCA_019233165.1 Vulcanimicrobiota bacterium
TCGACCGTTTGCAAATCGGTCCCGTATGAGGTCCGCGGGTCTTCCCACTGGCTCACGAGCGCGTTCTCAACGTTGGCAACGACGATGTCGGCGTGCGTTTCTTCGCGCCATTCCGGCAAGCGTCGAGCGACGAGTCGAGTCGCGTCAAGCCCAACGATGTCGCCAAAGAATAGCAGTCGCATTTAGCCCGTCACCGCGCCTTCCATGAGCGTCTCGAGAATCGGGCGGCGGGCTGCGAAGAAGACGAGGAAGGTCGGCAGCGTCGCGAGCGTCGCGCCGGCCATCAGCGCACCCCAATGGCTCCCGCCTTCGCCGGCGGCGAAGTCCTGTACGCCGACGGTGAGGGTGTGCATGTGCGGATCGGCCATCGCGAGCAACGGCCAAATGTACTGATTCCAGGTGTTCACGAAGATATAGACGCCGAGCGCGAAGATCACGGGAACGTTCGCCGGCACGACAATTCGCCACAAGGTCCGCCATCCCGTTGCGCCGTCGATTTGCGCGGCTTCGAGCACCGAGCGCGGAAAGGCCCGGAAGTGCTGGCGCAGGAGGAAGATCCCGTATGCGCTCGCGACCTGCGGCAAGATGAGCCCGAGGTAGGTGTTGAGCAAATGCGTGCGGGCAATGAAGAGGTAGTTCGGGACGTAGGTGACGACGAACGGGATCGGGATCGTCGCCAGAAACGCCGCGAAGAGCCAACCGTCGCCCGGGAAGCGGCGGCAGCCGAACGCGTAGGCCGCCAAGATCGCGATCGCGAGCTGACCGAACGTGACGCCGCCCGCGAAGATGATGCTGACCAGGAGCATGTGCGGATAGTTCATCGTCGTCGCCGCGACCCAGAAGTTCTCGAGCGTCGGGTGAAGCGGTATCGGGTTGAGCGAGTCGGTGAAGACGCTCGCCTCGACGCGCAGCGCGGTGCCGAGCATGTACGCGAGCGGCAGGACGACCGCTGCGATCGTTAGCGCGAGGACGACCCTAGCCGTCGTCATACTGCGTGTAGCGTTCGAGCATTCTGAACTGCCAAATCGCGAACGTTGCGAAGAGTGCCAGGTAAACGACGGCGAGCGCGCTCGCCTTTCCGGCTTGGAAGAACTGGAACGCGTCCTGGTAGATGGCGTAGAAAAGATTGCTGCTCGCGCCGCTCGGCCCGCCGAGCGTGAGAATTTGGATCGGGACGAACGCATGGTCGAGCGCCTGCAAGATGGTCGTCACCATCGTGAACAGCAGCGTCGGCATGACCAGCGGAAAAACGATTTTCGAAAAATGCGTCCAGCCGGCAGCGCCGTCGAGCTCGGCGGCTTCGAGGTATGACTGTGGGATCGCTTTCAGCCCCGCGAGTAAGATCAGATAGTTGAACCCAAAGAACTTCCAAATCGCGACGGACGAAACGGCGGGAAGCGCCCAGTGCGGATCGTTGAACCAGTTCGGCGAACCCAGACCGATCGTCGCGAGCGCGCGGCTCAGGGGGCCGCCGGTCGGGAGATAGAGCCACAGAAACAAAAGCGCGCCGACGGAGACGGGGACGATCGTTGGGAGGAAGATCATCGTCTGGTAGACGTCCGCTTCGCGCCGTCCGACACGGAGCGTCAACAATGCGAGCACGAGGGGCAGCGCGACGTTTCCCGCGAGCGCGAACAGCACGTAGACCAAGCTCTGGATCAGCGTCGGCCAGAAGCTCGGGTCGCCGAGGACGATGCGATAGTTGTCGAGTCCGACGAACCGCCGATCCGGCGAGACGAGATTCCAATCGAAGAGGCTGATCTCGCCGTTGCGCACCAACGGGAGGACGAGGAAGAGCGCTACGAAGAGCGCCGCCGGGATCAGATAGAGATACGCGGTCCTACTTGCAGCTGGTGTTTCCAAGCAGGCCGTTCACTTGTTGGGCCGCGCCGTGCAGCGCCGCTTCGGCGTCGGCACCATTCAGCGCGCCTTGCACCGCGTCGAAGAGGACGTGCATCGCTTGCAGCCCGTTCGGCCCCGGGAACGAGACGTCGTTGACGACGTAGGGGATCTGCGCGATCGCGACGCGCTCGATTGCGTTCTGGTTGAGCCAGTCGCCGAGTTGATCCACCGTTCCCTTGGGGAGCGGAAGGTAACCCGTCGCCTTCGTCCACTCCGCGAAGTTCTTCGGCGATTCGAGGAAGGCGATCCACTTCATCGATGCGGCTTGTTTGGCAGGATCTTTCGAAAAGACGAACAGCAAGTTGCCGCCGGCGGGGAGCCGGCGCTTATGGCCCGGCCAGCTCGGGAAAAGCGTCCCGCGAACGTCGAACTTCGCGTTGTCCTGGAAGTAGCCGCGGGTCGCGATCGTCCCCATGAACGTCGCATTCTGCTGGTTGAGGAAACCTTGCCGCCCCTGCTCGTAGAGCGCGTTGAGGAAGATGCCGTCCTTCACGCCGGCCTGCCAGAATTTGAGCGCTTGGATCGCACCCGGTTCGTCGAATCCCGCGCGCACGACCCCGGCTTGACAGCGGTAAAGTTGCGCACCGTTCGACTCGAACATTGCCTGGAAACCCCAGTTGTCGTCGAGGATGTGCAGGTACAGCCCGGGTTTTCCGGTCTTCGTCTTGATCTGACGCGCCGCAGTGATCCACTGTGGCCACGTCTCCGGCGGCCGATTCGGATCGAGTCCGGCAGCGCGGAACATATCTGCGTTGTAGTATAAGACGATGTTCGAGGTGCTGTAGGGGACCGCGACCTGCTTTCCGTTCGCCTGTCCGAGCGCGAGCACGTTCGGCGGGAAGTTCGAGAAGAAGTTCTTCGGACCGTACTTCGCAACGAGGTCGGCGAGCGGCGTGAAACGATCCGCGAGGTTGTCGATCGCGTAGAAGATGTAGGGATCGCCGAATTGCGTCACGTCGGGCGGGTCGCCGGCGGCGAGACGCCGCTGCAAATTTTGCAAGAGCCCGCTGTACGAGTTCTGCTGGAAGCGCTCGACGACGTGGATCCCGGGGTTCGCGCGCTCGAACTCTGCGACGAACTTGCGGACCGTTGGCCCTCCGAACGATTCGGAGTTGATGTGCCAGTACTCGATCGTTACCGGCGCCGAGCCTTGCGCGCGGCCCGGTCCCGGCGCCAGGGACGCCAGAGCGACGGCGAACGCACCGAAGAGAACGCGGTACAGTAGGCGCATCCGGCGGCTTTCCAATCGCCGGGTGGTGTTCCTCTGCGGCGTTAAGGCTACCTTAACGGCTAATTTGCAGTCGCGGTCGCGGTCAAAACGACCGTCGCATAACCGTCCAGGGGCAGGCTCGCAGGATCGGCAATGAGATCGACGACGAGCTCGTAGCTCGCGACGAGCGGGCCGGCCCACGACGCACACGTAGCGGGCGACTCCGAAAGCGTCGCATCCCTGGCTTGACTCACGAGCGCGCCTGGAAAGTAAGCGCTCCCGACGATTCCGCCGGTGCAGGTGAAACGGAACGCGCTCGCCGGGAGCGGCTCGTCTGCGGAGCCGCGAATCGTCGCGGCGCTGACGACGACCGCGGCGCGCGCGGCGTGTTGTTTCGTCGTCCGAAACGTCCCGCTTACGACCGCAGACGGCGCGCATAGTGCCGCGCTGCACGTGATCCGATCGGTGGAGCCGTACGATATTCCGACCGTCGCCTGGATAGCGGCAGTGACAGCGACCTTAAGCGCGGTGGGCGTGAACGTGAGGCACCCTCCTCAAGAACGCGTGCGCGTCAGTTTCAAGGATGCGACCGCGGCACCTTCAGCGAAGCGAGGCGCCACCTCACCCCGGAAGGAGACTGATTTGCCAGTCAACCGCACGGAATTTTTGAAGACGGGCCTCGGAACGGCGGCGGGGCTCGGCCTCGCGGGGGCCGGTTGGGATTGGGCGCGCGCCGCCGAGACGCCGATCGGCAACTATCCGGCAGGGACCGAAGGCTCGAGCGTCTTCGTCGGGCTGCTCTGCGATCTCACCGGTTCGTACTCGGCAGACGGCGAGGATTTACGCAAGGGGTACCTGCTCGCGCTCGACGATCTCAACAACGGAACCGGCGTGATGGCGAAGATCGCGTCGCTCGCCGGTAAGAAGGGCCTCCTCGGCAAGAAAGTCGAGTACAAAGTCGCGGATACCGAGACGAAGCCCGATCCTGCGGTCCAGCACGCGACCGAGTTCATCACCCAAAACAAAGCGATCATGTTCTGCGGCGGCGTCAGCAGCGCCGAAGTGATCGCGATGGCGAAGCTTGGGCAGCAACAAAAGGTCATCTATATGACCGGCGCCAGCGGCTCGAACGACACGACCGGGAAGGACTGCCAGCGCTATTGCTTCCGCTCGCAGCTCGACGCTTACATGGTGGCCGCATCGCTCGGGCCCCATCTCGTCAAAGCGTACGGAAAAAACCGCAAGGCGATCTACCTGACGCCGGACTACAGCTACGGGCACTCGCTCGCGAATTCGATGAAGGCCGAAACGGAAAAACTCGGCTGGAAGACCGTCGCCGACGTCGTCGCACCGTTTCCGACGAGCGACTACAGCTCGTACCTCACGAACATCGCGAACTCCGACGCGGACGTCTTCATCAACATCGAGTTCGGGAACGACGGCATCGCCTCGACGAAGCAAGCCGCTCAGTTCGGCATCATGAAAAAGATGCAGCTCGTGATCCCGAACATCTCGACGTACCTTCCCGACGGTCTCGGCCCCGAGATCATGCAAGGCGTCTACGGGACGCAAGACTGGTACTGGCGGCTCCAGGACCGCTATCCCCTCTCGAAGATCTTCGTGCAAGACTTCGTGGGGCGCTGGAAGATCCGGCCGCGCTGGACCGCGCACATCGCCTACGCGCAGACTGCGATTTGGGCCGATGCGGTGACGCGCGCCGGTACCTTCAATCCGGTGAACGTCATCAAGACGCTCGAGGAAGGGAAGCCGACGAACTTGATGCTCGGCCCCGTCCATTACCGCGCCGGGGACCATCAGCAAGTTCGTCCCTGCCCGGTCCTGCTCGGAAAGAAGCCGAGCGCGATGGAGGGGAAGGACGACTTCTTCGACGTCGTCGACGTGGTCCCGGGAGAGCGCGTGATGCAGCCGCTCGAGGATACGAGCTGCAAGTTGCCGGCGTACAGCTAACGACCCGTTGCACCTAATCGAAGCGCAAGCCCTCAACGGGCTTGCGCTCGGTGCGGTCCTCTCGCTCGTCGCGCTCGGCTTGACGATCGTCTTCGGGTTGCTCGGGTTCGTGAACTTCGCGCACGGCGCGCTCTTCATGGTCGGCGCGTATGCGGGCTGGGTCGTCTACTCGCAGACCGAGAACTTTTTTCTCGCGATGGTCGCGGCGCTCGTCGTGACCTTCATCGTCGGCTTGGTCATCGAACGCGTTCTGATCCGGATGTACTATCGAAGACCGCCTGAGGATCAGATCCTCGTGACGTACGGCCTCGCGATCATTTTAGTCGAAATCGTGCGCGCGATCTTCACCGGCGTCACGCGCCAGATGCCGACCCCGGCTTGGGCGGCCGGAACCGTGCAACTGGCGGGGATCTTCTACCCGCAGTACCGCTTGGTACTGATCGTGATCGCGGCGGTCACGCTGGCGATTCTCTACGTCGTCCTCTTTCGCACCCGGATAGGATTGATCGTTCGGGCGGGGATCGACGACGCGCTGATCGTCAACATTCTCGGCGTCAACGTGAACCGCACGTTTTTGCTCGTCTTCGCGCTCGGCGCCGCGATCGCGGGCTTCTCGGGGATCGTCGATGCGCCGCTCCTCGCGGTCAACCCCGACATGGGAACCGACTTGCTGGTGCAGTCCTTCGTCGTCGTCGTGATCGGCGGGGTCGGTTCGTTCTTCGGCGCGATTCTCGGCGGATTGATCGCGGGGGAGATCATCAGCCTCACTACCGCGTTTGCGGCCGACTATTCGTCCGTCGCGCTGTACGCCGCGATGGCGCTCGTGTTGATCGTCCGGCCACAAGGCCTGCTCGGAGTCGAGGGGCGCGCGTAGTGGCGCGCGCGCGCGGCGCGATCGTCCCGTTGGCGATGCTGGTCTTCCTCGTCGCATTTCCAACTCTCGTCGGGTTCGCCGGCGGCGGCGTCACGCTCGCCGCGCGTATCTTGGTCCTCGGACTTTTCGGACTCGGCGTCGACCTGCTCTTCGGATTCACCGGGCTGCTCTCGTTCGGGCAGGCGGCGTTTTACGGAACCGGCGGATTCGTCGCCGGCTACCTGCTGATCCACCACATCGTGCCGAGCACGATTCTCGCGCTCGCGATCGGCATGCTTGTGGCGGCAGTGGCCGGACTCGTCGTCGGGTCGCTCGCGCTGCGCCAAGTCGGCGTCTATTTCGCGATGCTGACGCTCGCGTTCAGCCAGCTGTTTTATTTTCTGGACAACTCGCCGCTGCGCGAGCTGACCGGCGGCGAGAACGGACTCCCCGGCGTCCCCCGCGCCGAAGTTTTTGGGATTCACTTCTCGTCGCTCCAAGAGACGTACGCCTTTATAGCGATCGTCTATTTCATCGGCTTCGTCGTGATGCGCCGGATCGTCGCGTCGCCGTTCGGCCACGTGCTGCGCGCGATCCTCGACAATCCAATTCGCGCCGCCGCCGCCGGACACGACGTCTACCGTTACAAGCTCGTCGCCTTTACGATCGCAGCCGCCTATGCAGGTCTCGCGGGCGGGTTGCTCGGTCTCTTCCAGGGTTATCTTCCGCCGGATATGTTCACGATCGATCAGTCGGGTCAGATCATCGTCATGGAGGTGATCGGCGGTCCTGGGACGCTCGTCGGGCCGCTGATCGGCGCGACGGTCTGGATCTACCTCTCGCAAGTGCTCCAAAACATCGGCGCGATCGGCTCGCTCTGGAAGCTGGTCCTCGGCCTCGTCTTCGTGCTCTTGATTACGGGCTTCCGGCGCGGCATCGCCGGCGGCGTCTCGACGTTCTTGCAGCAGTGGCAGCGCCGGGAGCCGGCGCCGGTTCCGAGCGAATAACGATGCCGCTCCTCGAAGCACGCTCGCTCACGAAACGATTCGGCGGTCTCGTCGCGGTCGACGGCGTCTCGCTCTCCGTCGAGCCGCTCACGGTCACCGCTCTGATCGGCCCCAACGGTGCGGGAAAGACGACGTTCTTCCGAATGCTCGCCGGCGAGTTCGAGCCGACGTCGGGAGACGTCTACTTCAAAGGGGAGCGGATCACGCAGCTCGGCGTCACCCGCGTCGCGCAGCTTGGGATCGCGAAAAGCTTTCAGGTCACGCAGATCTTCCCGAAGCTCTCGGTCGCGGAGAACGCCCTGATCCCCGCGCTGGCCGCGACGCGCGGTCCGTTCAAGCTCGACGCGTTCGGCGCGGTCTCGCGCTCGCGCGACGCGCACGCGATCGTCGAACGGGTTCTGACGCAAGTGGGGCTGAGCGAGCGCCGTGCCGCGCGTGCCGACGATCTCTCGTACGGCGAGAAACGCAGGCTCGAGCTCGCGCTGGCGCTCGCCACCGAGCCGGAGGTCTTGCTGCTCGACGAACCGTCGGCGGGGATGAGCCCCGAGGAGACGCGAACGATCGTCGACTTGCTCGGCACGTTGCGCGCCGGCGTCACGATCGTGATCGTCGAGCACGACATGGACGTGGTCTTTGGGCTCGCCGACCGGATCGTCGTTTTGCAAGACGGACGCCAGATCGCCGAAGGAACGGCGAGCGAGATCCGGGCCAACAAGCGCGTCCAAGATGCGTACCTCGGAGGGGTCGCGTGAGCCTGCTCGAGGTCGATGCGGTCAATACATACTATGGCGATTCGCACATTCTCTTCGACGTTTCGATGCGGGTCGAGGAAGGCGAGGTCGTCGCGCTTCTCGGCCGCAACGGTTCAGGAAAGACGACGACGATGATGACGGTGATGGGGATTCTCACGCCGCGCAGCGGCGAAGTTCGCTTCGCGGGCCACACGATCTCGGGGAGGCAACCCTACGAGATCGCCGGGCTCGGCGTTCAGCTCGTCCCCGACACGCGACGAATCGTGAAGACGATCACCGTGCAAGAAAATCTGGAGCTTGCCGCGTTTTCCGCGAAATCGCCGTGGTCGCTCGCGCGGATCTACGAGACGTTTCCGCGGCTCGAACAGCGCAAGAGCTTCATGGGTCGCTCGCTCTCCGGCGGCGAGCAGCAGATGCTCGCGATCGCGCGCGCGCTGATACGCGACGCGCGCGTTCTCCTGCTCGACGAACCCTTCGAGGGTCTCGCGCCGATCATCGTCCGCGACCTCCTCGAGACGACGAAGAAACTCGCTTCGGAAGGCCGCACGATCCTGATCGTCGAGCAAAACGTTCGGGCGGCGCTGCTGCTCGCCCACCGGACCTACGTCCTGAGCAAAGGGCATGTCGTGCTGGAGGCGACGCCGGCCGACCTTGAGGCGCGGCCCGACGTAATGCACCGCTATCTTGGCGTTTAAAATGCTCCGCGCGCTCGCGCTTGTAGCCGCGGCGATTGTGGGGCTCGTCGCGTTGCTTGCAGTCGTCGCAATCGTCTACGTTGCGCGCGGCTGGCGCGCGGACGCGCACCTCGACGGCACGCTCACCGGCTTCCCCGTCAGCGCGCCGGTGGCCATCCTGCGCGACGAGCGCGGGGTCCCACACATCCGTGCGGCTTCTATCCCCGACGCCTTCGTCGCGCAGGGCTACGTCGAAGGTTCGGAACGGTTGTTTCAGATGGATCTTCTCCGTCACCACGTCTACGGCGAGCTCGCGGCTTGGTTCGGTTCGGCCGCGCTGCGCCACGACGAACGCGCACGTGCCTTCGACGTGCGTCGCGTCATCGACGAAGAGTATGCCTCGCTTCCGGCGAGCTCGCGCGTCGATCTCGACGCGTTCGCGCAAGGCGTGAACGCGGCGATCGAGCGCGAGCCGCTGCCCGTCGAATATCGGTTGCTGATGCTGCGCCCGCGTCCTTGGCAACCGAAGGACGCGCTCGCAGCAGGCTTCGCGACCGTCCTCGATCTCATCGATCCGTGGGACGACGTGATCGAGCGCGACCGCGTTTACCGCCGCTTCGGCATCGCCGGTCTCGATGCGCTTTATCCGATCACCGATCCGCGCTACGACGCGCCGGTCGCGGGACGCGTCCCGGCCGATGTCGCCGCGCTTCCCGCTCTTCCGGCGCGCGACAACCATCGTCCGGCCGGGACGCTCCCCTCGCGCGAAGGGCAGGGGAGCAACGAGTGGGCGGTCGGGGCGGAGCGCACGTCCACCGGTCGCGCCTTGCTCGCGAGCGATCCACATCTTGGGATTCGCATCCCAGGTGTGTGGTATCTCGTCGATCTTGCGGCGCCCGGATATCACGTCGCCGGCGCATCGCTCGCCGGAACGCCCGGCGTGATCCTCGGCCACAACGCGAAGATCGCTTGGGGTGCGACGAACGGAACGGTGGTCACCGAAAGTTTGTACCTTGCCGGACCGGTCGTGCGGACCAGGACCGAGCGGTTCGACGTTCGGTTCAAGGGCGCCGTCGAGCGGACGTACGCCGAGGATGCCCACGGTTTCATCGTCGCCGATCCGCTCGCGCCCGAGCGGAAGTTCTCGGTCGATTGGGAGCCGGCGCGCAAAACGGTCTCACCGTTGCCGACCTTCGCGCTCCTCGACCGAGCGACGTCGATCGAAGATGCGCTCGTTGCGCTGCGCGCGTATCCCGGTCCGCCGCAAAACTTCGTCGTCGCCGACGTCTCCGGCCGCGCGGCCTACTATCTTGCGGGCGATATACCGAACGATCCGTTTTGGGGGCTGCGCGTTCACACCGCGACGGATCCGAGCTTTGCGCCGCTCGCATTCGACGCGCTCCCGCACGTGGTCCCGAGCCGTTCGGCCGTGCTGTTCACCGCGAACAATCGGATCTACGGGCGCGGCTACCCATACCGCCTCGGTCCCGGCTTCTCGCCTCCCTATCGCGCTTCGCGCATCGAATCGCGCCTTGGCGAGATGCCGCGGTTCTCAGCGGACGACTTTACCGCGATGCAGACCGAGACGCTCTCGATTCCGGAGAAAGAGCTCGCCGACGCGACCGTAGCCGCCGCGCGGCTACGGCACGTCAGCGATCCGAAGGTCGACGCGCTTGCGGCGTGGGACGGCCGCTTCGCACCCGACTCGACCGGTGCGAGCGTAGCGTTCGGATTGCGCGTGGCGGCGCTAAAGCGCTTCGCTGCCGGGTTCTTCGAGCCGCGCGAAGCCGCGCTCTACGCGGAAGGGGCGCGGGCCGAGCTCGTGACGATCCTGCGCGCGCTGCGCGAGCACAAACCGGGTTACGTCGCGGGTGACGACTACGATGGCTTCCTGCTGGCGTCGCTCGCCGGCGTCGGCCCACCGCAACCTTGGAGCACGGCCGGTGCTACGCTCGTCCATCATCCGCTCGCCGCGCTCGGCGTCCCCTGGTTCGACGGGGCGACGATCCCGGGCGACGGCGACGCGTATGCGATCCACGTGCAGAAGAACGACGACACGCAAAGTTATCGCGCGGTGTGGGACGTCGGGAATTGGGACGCGGGCGGGATCGTGATCCCCAGCGGTGAGTCGGGCCGTCCGGGCTCGCCGCACTACGACGACCTCGCCGCGACGTGGGTCGCGCAAAAACTCGTCGCGCTTCCGTTCGGCGACGCCGCCGTCGAGGCCGCGGCGCGCCATCGTTTGCAGCTCGTGCCGTGAACGACTCGAACCAACCGCCGCCGCTCGCCGACTATAATCCGTTCGACGCAGATCGGCCGCTGGTCGAAGGCGTACGCCGGGAAGGGGCGAGTGCATTTGAAGAACGCACGCGAGAAGTCGGCGCTCTCGCCGGAAGCGCGGAATGGATCGACCAAGGATTCGCCGCGAACGCGCATCCGCCGGTCTTGCGGACGCACGATCGCTTCGGCAATCGCCTCGACGAGGTCGAGTTTCACCCGAGCTGGCACGCGCTCTTGGGCCAAGCGACGAAGTTCGGATTGCACGCGATGCCTTGGCGCGAGCCACGCGACGGAGCACACGTCGCGCGCGCTGCGCAGTTCTATCTTTGGTCGCAGGTCGAGGCGGGTCACGGTTGTCCGATCTCGATGACGCACGCGGCGATCCCACCGCTGCGCAAGGCGCCGGTCCTCGCATCGATTTGGGAACCGAAGTTGCTGGCACTGGAGTACGCGCCTCGCCTGGGACCGATCGAGAACAAGAGAAGCG
>JAFAMS010000389.1 GCA_019233165.1 Vulcanimicrobiota bacterium
TCGAGGCCTGCGTGTACTGCGGGCGGCAACACACGGACGACGACGGGGACTGCGGGCCCTAAGCGGCCGGCTAGGCGATCTCCAATCCTACGGAGCTCCGTCCAAGTAGGCAACGACCGGGCAATTCACCACGAACCCCACCGGACCGAACGCCTTTCCGTCGGGCGCCGTGATCTTCCCCGCCGCCGCGAGTTGATACACGTTAGCTTGATTCTTCAACAGACTGTTCTCGTGCGCCGCGATGACTTGTCGCGACCACACGCCGACGTTAGCATCCCATAGTGGGGAATAAGCGGCGGCCGTTGATCCGGTTGGAAACGACGACAAGATGTTTCGCGACGCACGCAGCGTCGCCGAGTTCTCCGAGGTTGCATCCAGCTTCGTGTTGCCATCGAGCGCGGCAAAGTCCAGACCTTGCGCGTTCGGATTCTCAGCGCCGGTCTGACCGTTTACGATGACCAGAATCGGAACCTTTCCGCCGGCCTTCGCAAGGCCCGGTGCATAGGTCGCTCGCTCGATCGTCGCGGCGCCGGGGTCTGAGGCTTCCGTGCTGATATAGACGACTTCGTGGCCGCCGGAGAAACCGTGCGCGAGTAAGAGCGACACCGTCTTCTTGGCGGTGTCGACCGCGAGGACGCGCGGCGCCGTGTTCGTGTGCGACGTCACGTCGAACGGTCCGTCGCCCGTAGCGACGATGGGTGCGTTGAGCACTGGGCCGGCCCCGTTGATTCGAATGAACGGCGAGTATGATACATCGGCGACGGCGCCCGGCTTGGCGTCTGCCGGCGGAAACCCCGTCGCACCCGGCACGAAGATCCGTCGCGCGCTGAAATCGGGCGCGCTCGGAAACGCAATCGAGTCGCCGGTCTGCGACACGTTCTGAACGACGCCGACGTTGGCCAGAACCGCGGAAAAGATGACGCCTCGCTTCGCGGCGTCGCTCTTATCGGAAGAATCGGTGACGATGTACCACACCGCCTTCCCCTGCGAGGTCCCTTTGTGAAGCGGCAGAACGACGGTGTTGCGAACCGGATCGACCGCGAGCGCGCTCTTCAGAACGATGTTCTCTCTGGGAAGCGGTGCGGCGAACGCGGGGGCCATCCCGCTCGTGACGAGGATGGCGACCGCGAAACCGCGCAGAGAAGTCGCGGCTGCCGCCAAAAATACGTTTTTCATAGGCTCCTTACGATAGCACGGGCAGATTTGCCCGCACGGTAATCTAGGTTACCGCTGTGCTTTCCAGTTGCGAAACGTTTCGAGCAACCGCTCTCGTACCTCGGGCGCTATCGTTTCGGGAGGAATCCCTCCGAGCGTTTCCAGCGTCACACGCATTTGCTGCAGGTATTCGACACAGTGGGGGCACTCTTCGAGATGCGTCTCAAAGCGGGCTCGATCTGACGGCGAGAGAGCTCGTTCAAAATAGTCCGTGACGAGCTCTACAAGCTCATTGCAGTTCATGATCGCCTTGATGACGCGCGCTCGGGGGCGCGATCGAAGAGGTGCTCGAGACGCTTGCGCACTTTCGAGCGCCCGCGGTGCAAGAGGACACGCATGTTTGTCTCGCTGATCTCCAGTTCGTTACAGATCCACTGCGAATCGTGGCCCGCGTAATCGCGCAGCAGGACGACGGCGCGTTGAACGGGCGGCAGCTCGTCCACGGCCGCGCGGATTTCCGCCCACGTCTCTGCCGCCAGGAGCCGCGCAGCGGGATCGTCGCTCCAGGCGGGCAGCCGCTGCGCCCAGTGCCCTGGGTATTTCCCGTCTGGGCCCTGGAAGCGAGAAGCGTCTACCGACCTCTCATCGCGGTGCGCTTCTTCGCCCGCGAGCACCGAGAACGAGCTCGTTCGAGCGTCGCGGCTCGCGCGTGTTTTGGCGCGGTTGGCGACGATTGAGAATATCCAACTTTTGAGGGAGCCGCGGCCTTCGAAGGCTCCGATCCCCCCAAGGACCGCGAGCCAGGCCTCCTGAGCGACATCTTCCGCCGTACTTTCATCGCGCACGAAGGCTCGGGCGAGCCTTATCATCCCCGGATGATACAGGGCCGCTATCCGCTCGAATGCCGTCTCTTCGCCGTTTCTCAGGGCCTCGATGAGACGGTCTTCCTCGCCCATCGGGTAACGATTCGCCTCCACGCTGAGACACACCGGTACGGCGACAGATTTCCGCGGCGGTCGGCGCTTTCCGCGACCGGGCGTCATGTCTACGGCAAGAGGCCGAGGAGTCCCGGGAGGCGCGTCGATAACGCGAACTGACATGAAACAAGCGCAGGCTCTGGCGAACGAACTCAACGCCCTCACGAAAGCGCCACAGTTCTCCTATGTCAAAGCGCGCGCCGCCGCACGCGGAGACTCCAACGTCGACTGGCCCGCGACGAAGGCGCGAAACGGCGACTTCAATCCGGAAGTTGACGGTTGCGAAACATTCGTCATGCGAGACGGCAGCGTCTGCGAATGGATTCCCTCGAGTTATCGCTACGCTGCTCGATAACCGCCGCCCCGAACAGGGTGTACGACGTATTCCGAGTAGAATGACCGCATGGCGAGACCCTACAATCTCTACCGCTGCCCCGAAGGCCACGAACGCCGCTCGTACGCCACCGCCGAGATCACCGGCGCGCCGCCGACGCAGAGCAAGCTGTGGTGCATCGAGTGGCTCGATGACGGATCGATGTGCAGAGAGCGCGCCGTCTTCGTGGAAACGAATTACGGGGAGCAGATGAACCACGCCGCCACCTTCTATGCGAACGACGTCGAGGTCACGCGCGGCACGCTTGTCAAGCGACACGATCGCACGTTCACCTTCAAGACTGCCCCGTTCGCCGAGTCACTTGCAACCACGACGGCGGCGCGCCTGACCGTAGCGGTTCATCGCCACGGCACCACACCTCTCGTTCTGGATGATTGTCACGTCATCGGCTCGGGCGGTGGTGAACTCGTATTGACCGCCGATCAAATTATCGGCGACGAGCCGGAATCGAGCGATATCATTTCGCTGTTGTAATCGGGCGCTGGCGTAGGGGAAGGCGGTCCGACACCTGAGCGGCCCCTCGACTTCGGCACTTCTTAATGGGCCGGCACACCGGTAAGGCCCTTGCGGCCTGTCCGGGGGCAATTCTCGCGTTTGCTGCCCCTCAAGGGAAGCGGGCGCAATTGGCCAGGAGGCACCGGTCTTCTTCTTGCCCTACTACTGTAGCGGGCGCCTGGTGTGCACGTGAGGGTTAAAGCATCGTGTCGAAGAGCTCGACGGTCAACTTCAATCAGGGACCCAACTATATCGAAGTCACCAGCCCGACAATTCGGGTCCAAACTCTGCTACAAACAGGACAGCACAGTTGCGGAGCCGATTTACGCTACCGGGCGAGTAATGGCAACATCGTCTCGGCACCTGGCTCCCCTTTTAGCGATGGAGAGTATCAGGTTAAACCCCAGGGATATTACCACTATACGTCCGGCGTCGACTGCTCATCGACGGTCTTCTACGACTAGTTCGAGGCGGGCTGCCTTCGAAGTTGGGTGCGCACAAGACGGAGTCGAATCACTCGTAATCGGGTCCGTTACCGGAACCGGAACCGAGGGGATCGGGCGTTATCGCGCGGGTAGGAATTCCGAGGGGAGCTGAAAGGGTTCGTCGGCGACAAGCTCATCAAAGGAATCACCGTTGCTTTACTTCAGGTAAAGCAGCGCCGGATCGCGCATGAGGTCGGCTTCCTCAATGTAGCCCCTGAGCACGTCTTCAC
>JAFAMS010000462.1 GCA_019233165.1 Vulcanimicrobiota bacterium
CGCAGCCGGCCGCATTGATGACGTAGACGTCCGCGCGCGAGCGCTCGAACGCTTCGATGTTCCGCTTGGCCAACTCGCGGCCGCGCTCCATATCGCCGGCGTGAACGTTGATCGCGCCGCAACATCCTTGACTGCGCGGCGCGAGAACCTCGCACCCCGCCTTTCGCAACACGCGCACGGTAGCTTCGTCGACCTCTGGGAAGGCCACGTGCATCACGCATCCCGCGTGCATGAAGGCCGTCGCTTTCCGTTTCCCCTCCGCTTCCCAACGCTGATCCGCCGGAACGAAAAAGCGAGCCGCGATTCTCGGCGCCAGTCGAGCGGCTTCTTCGAGGCCGAAGAGCCGCGCCAATCTGTCGAGCCTGGTTTGCTGCGCGAAACGCACGAGAACCGCGAGGAAACGCAACAGCGCCATGCTGCCGAACACGCGGTCGAGGAGGAACGCGCGAAGGGTCCGGGTCTGCCACGGCTGCGTCCCGCCGGTCGCGCGCTGGATCTGCGTGCGCGCGGGTTCGAGCAGCCGGCCGTACTCGACGCCCGAGGGACAGACGGCTTCGCACGCGCGGCAATCGAGACACTCCGACATCTGGTGCATGAACCCCGGACTCGTCAGATCGAGCCGCCCCTCGGCAACGGATTTGATCAGCGCGATACGGCCGCGCGGCCCCGACGTCGCGACGAGCGTCTCGACGTACGTCGGGCACGTCGGCAAGCACAAGCCGCAGCGCACGCACCGATTGAAGACGTCGGCCGGAGGAACGTCCGCGCCGCTAAATCCCTTCATGATGGCGCGTTTCGCCGGAAGCGTCGCGCTCTCCGCGAGGCGCTCACAGCTCGAACGCGTCCACGCCGCCCGGTTCGGGGAAAATCTTGCCGGGATTCATGATCCCGAGCGGATCGAGTGCCGACTTGATCGCGCGCATGACGCGCAGTCCCTCGGCGCCGACGTCCATCTCCATGAACTGCTTCTTGAGCAAGCCGATCCCATGCTCGCCGGAGAGCGTCCCGCCGAGCGCGATGGCCGCTTCGAAGATCTCGCGCGCCGCCTCGCGGACGCGTCGCATCTCGGCGGCGTCCGAGCGGTCGCAGAGGATGTTCGGATGAAGATTCCCGTCGCCGGCGTGTCCGAAGACCGGGATGAGCAGCTCGCGCTCGCGCGCGATCCCACGGATCCTTGCGATCATCGCCGGGATCGCGCTGCGCGGGATCGAGATGTCCTCGCCCAGACGATGCGGCCGCTTGCGCGCGAGCGCCGGCGCGATCACGCGGCGCGCCGCCCAAAGCCGGTCGCTCTCGTCCTGGCTGCGCGCGAGCCGGATCTCGGATGCACCGTTTGCGAGCGCGAGCGCTTCGATCCGGCGCAAGTCGTCGTCGAGCGCCGCTTCGTGATTCCCGTCGACGCCGAACAGAAGAATCGCGTCGGCGTCGAGCGGGAGACCGGCCGGCGAGAACTCTTCGACGCATCGCATCGTGAGGTTGTCGAGCAGCTCGATCGACGTCGGCGACAACCCCGCGGCCATGATCGCCGTGACGCTCTGCGCCGCGTCGTCGATCGCCGCATACGTCGCCATCGCCGTACGCACGAATTTCGGTTTCGGGAGGAGGCGCAGCGTGATCTCCGTGACGGTTCCGAGCGTGCCTTCGGAACCCGTGAAGAGAGCCCGCAGGTCGTAGCCGGTGACGTTCTTGACCATCTTCCCGCCGGTGCGCAAGACCGCTCCGTCCGGGAGAACGATCTCGAGCGCCTGCACGTAGTCGGCCGTGACGCCGTACTTCAGACATCGCGCGCCCCCGGCGTTCTCCGCAACGTTTCCCCCGATTGCCGATTGCTTGAGGCTCGAGGGATCGGGGGGATAGAAGAGGCCGCGCTTTTCGACTTCGGCCTGCAGATCCGCGTTGATGACGCCGGGCTGTACGATTGCGACGTGATTGAGGTCGTCGATCTCCAATATCGCGTTCATCCGCACGATCGAAAGGACGAGACTTCCCTCCAGCGGGATCGCGCCACCCGAAAGACCGCTCCCTAGCGCCCGAGGCGTTAGCGCGATGCGCTCCCGCGTTGCGAGCTTGTGGATCGCTGCGACTTCGGCGGTAGTTGAAGGGAGGACGACGGCAAGCGGCCTGTGCTCGTACCACGTCCCGTCGAAACCGTAGACCAGAAGATCTTCGTCGGACGTAAGGACGTGCGGCGCGCCGGCGATCGCGCGGAGCTCGTCGAGGAGCGTCAAGAGCGAACGGGTGCTCGATAAAATTCGATCGTGGCGCGCGCGCCGTCGCGCAGCGAGGTCTTCGGGAGTTTGGGAAAGACCTCGCGCAACGTCCCTTCCTCGAGAACCGGCGCGAGCGGGAGCGGCTCCCCCGTGGCGGTGATTTGGGCGCCGGGGACGACCTCGTCGATCGCGGCGATGATCTCGTCGGTCGATGCGACGGTTCCTTGCAGTGAAAATGCGTGCGCGCCATCCGGCGGCTCGGTCGCCGCGGTCGCGAACCCCCAGGCCGTATCGGCGACGTACTCCATTCCGGTTCTTCCGGTGAACGGGATCGCGTACGGCTTCCCTTCCGCAGCGGCGCGCATTGCGAGCGTCGGCCCGGCCGTCATCCCGTACGAACGGCCGGGCCCGTAGACGGTGTACGGCCGGAAGCCGACACTGCGAATCCCGGCGTCGACCCAATACGCGCGCGCGTTCCCTTCGGTGCACAGCTTGAACGCGCCGTAGTGGTTGTACGGAAGGGGGACGACGCCGTCGTCCGGCCCGAAGACCGCCGCGGTGCTCGCGTACGCGATTCCGCCGCGCAACTTGTGCTTTTTTGCAGCTTCGAAGACGTGCAGTGTCCCGAGCACGTTGACGCGCGCGCCTTGGATCGGATCTTCGCGACAACCCGGGAGCAGGATCCCGGCGAGATGCACGACGGCGTCGCAGCCTTCGACTGCCTCCAGCACGTCGCTCGGGTCCGCGATGTCGCCGACGACGCGATCGATCGGGCGGTTCTCGAGCGTTCCGACGATCTC
>JAFAMS010000180.1 GCA_019233165.1 Vulcanimicrobiota bacterium
CTCTTCACCTCGTACGCGCGGCTTCGCGAGCTGCACGGCCTGCTGCGCGAGCGCCTATCGTTCCCGCTGCGGCTGCAAGGTGAGCTTCCGCGTTCGCAGCTCCTCGAGTGGTTTCGCACGACCAAGAACGCGGTTCTCTTCGCGACCGCGACGTATTGGGAAGGGATCGACGTCGTCGGTGAGGCGCTCTCGTGCGTGATCGTCGATCGCCTTCCGTTCCCGTCGCCCGGCGATCCACTCGTCGCGGCGCGGATCAACGCGCTCAAAGCGCGCGGCCAAAGCGGGTTCGAAGGCTACATGATCCCCGTCGCGACGATGCGGCTGAAGCAAGGGTTCGGAAGGCTCATTCGCTCGAAGAGCGATACGGGGCTTTTGGCGCTCCTCGACGGACGCGCCGTCGGAATGCGCTACGGCGCGACGATCCTCTCGGCCTTACCTCCGGCGCGGCGCGTTCACGATCTCGACGAGCTCAGCGACCTTTTCGCGTGAGCTCGCGATAGCGGAAGCACGAGACGAGATGATCGTTGACGACGCCGGTAGCCTGTAAGAACGCATAACAAATCGTCGAGCCGACGAAACGAAATCCGCGCCGCCGCAAATCCGCGCTGAGGCGGTCCGAAAGCTCGGTTCGCGCGGGGATCTCGCTCGAACGCCGCAGCTTTGAGACGAGCGGCTTTCCGCCGACAAACGCCCAGAGATACGCGTCGAACGAGCCGAATTCGCGCTGCACCGCCAAGAACGCGCGTGCATTCGCGATCGCGGCGTCGATCTTCAGCCGGTTGCGGACGATCCCGGGATCCTCGAGAAGCGCCGCGCGCTTGCGCGCGTCGTAGCGCGCGACGCGCCGCGGATCGAAGCCGCTGAAGACTTTTTGGTAGCGCGAGCGCTTGCGCAAAATCGTCTCCCACGAAAGTCCGGCTTGCGCTCCTTCGAGGATCAAAAGCTCGAACAGCGCGCGCTCGTCGTGCAGCGGGACGCCCCACTCCCGATCGTGATATGCGACCGCGAGCTCGCTGCGCGCCCACGCGCAACGGGTTACGGCGCGGTTGCGGTCAGGAATGCGGGGACGTGCGGCCGCAGCAGCCGCGCGAGATCGCCGGTGTCGGCCAGAAATGCATCGTGCCCGTGATCGGAGACGAGCTCGAGATACTGCGAGTCGAACCCGCGCTCGCGCATCCGTTCCGACGCCGCGCGGACGTACTGCGGCAAGAACAGTATGTCGGACGAGATTCCAACGAAGGTCAACTTCGGGCGGGTGTCCTTGACTTTGCGATCGCGCGTTTCGAAGAGGTCCATTGCGCGCGAGAGCGCGATGTACGTGTTGGCGTCGAACCGCGAGGTGAGCCGATCGCCCTGTTCGTCGAGATAGCCCTCGACGTCGAAGCGCTCGCCGAGCGAGCGGAACGGATTCTCGCCTTTGCGATCGGGGCGCCGCTCGAACCGTTGCGTGAAGAGCTCGTCGCTCTTGTAGGTGATCATTGCGATCTTGCGCGCAAGCTTGAGACCGCGCATCGGTGCCGCGCCGTCGTAGTAGTCGCCGTTGCGGAAATTGCCGTCCAAGCGAATCGCTTCCAGAGCGACGCGATTGTACGCGATCCCGAACGCCGAGAAGTGATCGTAGGCGCCGATCGGGATCGCGTGCTCGACCATCTCGGGGTGGTCGAGCGCCCACTCGAGCGCTTGCATCCCGCCGAGCGAACCGCCGACGACCGCGGCGAGGCGCCGAACGCCGAGCGCCCGCAGGGCGCGATATTGCGCTTCGACCATGTCGCGGACGGTGACCAGCGGCCAGCGCGAACCGTACGGCTTTCCATCCGGCGCGGGCGATGCCGGACCCGTCGAGCCGTAGCAGCCGCCGAGGACGTTGATCCCGATGATGCACGCTTCCGATGGATCGAGCAGCTTGCCGGGGCCGGCGAGACCGTCCCACCAGTCGCGGACCTGCGCGCTTCCCGTTAATGCGTGCGGGACCAGAACCGCGTTCGCGCCGCCGTCGCGCAACTCGCCTTCGAGCGAGACGAACTGCTCGACGCGCTCGAGCTTCCCTCCGCAGAGAAGCTCGAGCGGGCCGACCTCGAGCGTCCGTTCGACGCGCGGCGCTGCCACGCTAATCAACGGCCAGCGCTTGATCGAGGTCGGCGATGATGTCGTCGATGTTTTCGATCCCGACCGAGAGCCGGATCGTGTCGTCGGAGACGCCGCTTTCAAGCTGCTCGACGACCGTGAGCTGCTGATGCGTCGTCGTCGCCGGATGGATTACCAGCGACTTCGCGTCGCCGACGTTCGCGAGGTCGGAGAAGAGCTTGAGCCGATCGATCACGGCCCGCGCTTGCTTCCCGTTTCCGACGAGGCCGAACGTCAAGATCGCGCCTGCTCCACGCGGCAGATACTTGTTCGCGCGTTCGTGTGCGTGATCGTTCGGAAGGCCGGGATACGAGACCCAGACGACCTTGGGATGCTCCGAGAGGTACTTTGCGACGGCCAGCGCGTTCTGCGAGTGCCGCTCCATCCGCAGCGCGAGCGTCTCCAGCCCTTGCAGGAAGAGCCAGGAGTTGAACGGCGATTGCGCCGCACCGATGTCGCGCAGTAGCTGCACGCGCGCCTTGATGATGTAGGCGAGGGGTCCGAACGTTTCCTGATATCGCAAGCCGTGATACGAGGGATCGGGATCGACGAAATCCGGGAACCGGCCGGAGGCTGCCCAGTCGAACTTGCCGCCGTCGACCAGGACCCCTCCGATCGAAGTCCCGTGGCCTCCGATGAACTTCGTCGCGGAGTGGACGACGATATCGGCGCCCCACTCGATCGGACGCAGCAGGTACGGCGTCGCGAGCGTGTTGTCGACGATCAAAGGAAGGCCGTGCGCGTGCGCGAGCTGTGCGAGCGGCTCGACGTCGAGGACGTCGATCTTCGGGTTTCCGATCGATTCGGCGAAGATCGCCTTCGTGTTCGGCCGGATTGCGCGCTCGAAGTTCTCGAGCCGATCAGGATTCACGAACCCGACCTCGATCCCCAGCTTCGGCAGCGTATGCGTGAACGCGGCGTACGTCCCGCCGTAGAGCGACGAGGCGCTGACGACGTGGTCACCGCTCTTCGCGAGGTTCAGGAGCGCGTAGATCGTCGCCGACTGACCGCTCGCGAGCCCGAGTGCACCGACCCCTTTTTCCAGCGCGGCGATGCGCTGCTCCAGGACGTCGGTAGTCGGGTTCATGATCCGGGTGTAGATGTTGCCGAACTCTTTGAGCGCGAAGAGGCGCGCCGCGTGCTCGGTGTCGTCGAAGAGATATGACGTCGTTTGGTAGATCGGGACGGCGCGCGATTTCGTCGTCGGGTCGCCGTGATGGCCGCCGTGGAGGGCGACGGTCTCGAAGCCGAGTTCTCGAGTTTCCTCGGTGAGGATGCTCATGGAGTTTCTTCGTCCTTTGTGAGATGGGGAACGAAAAAGCCCCCGCCTTTTCCGGCGAGGGCGTCATCTTGGTGTCGCAGCTTAACCGCAGACCACTGACTACCTACGCCGGTCCTCGTGCGAACAGCTTGCCATGGTCATAATCCTGCGGACATCTGCGGACATGGGGCGACTTTAGCACAGGGCGCCCCCCCGGTCAACGGTGTACCTTAAGACGATGAGCCTGCGCGTGCGACCGCTGCACCCGCTCTTCGCCGCCGAGGTCGAGGGGATCGACCTTCGGCGCGTCGACGACGGCCCGACGCTCGCTCAGCTTCGGGACGCCATGGATGCCTATGCGGTCTGCGTCGTTCGCGAGCAGCAGTTCGAGGACGACGAACAGATGGCGTTCGCGCGCCGCTTTGACGGCGAGCTGAACACGAAGACCGGACGCGGTGCGGTCGAGGGCGACCGCCGCCGGCTTGCCGCCCGCGAGATGACCGACATCTCCAACCTCGACGAGTACGGCAAGCTCCTCGCCGGCACCGACCGTCGGCGGGTTCAAGCGCTCGCCAACCGGTTGTGGCATACGGATGCGTCGTTCGCATCTCCGCCCGGCCGCTATTCGATGCTCTCGGCACGCGGAGCGCTCCCGCCCTCCGGTGGCGAGACCGAGTATGCCGATATGCGCGCCGCCTACGACGCGCTCCCCGAGGAACTCAAAGCAGAGATCGCCGATTTGCGCGCGCACCATTCGATCGTCTACTCGCGGATGACGATCGGCTTCGACGAATTTACGCCCGAGCAGCGCGCACGGCTCCCCGGCGCCGAGCAGCCGTTGGTTCGCACGAATCCGCGGACCGGGCGCAAGGCGTTGTACGTCGCCTCGCACGCTTCCCACATCGTCGGCTGGCCCGTCCCCGAAGGGCGCATCTTGCTCAAAGAGTTGGTCGCGCTCGCGACGTTGCCGCAGTTCGTGTACCGCCACGCGTGGCGTCCGAGAGATTTCGTCATCTGGGACAACCTCGCGACGATGCATCGCGGGCTCGCGTTCGACGAGCGCTATCCGCGCGATCTTCGCCGCGTGACGACCGTCGACCGCGAACCTAGTCCTCTTTTGCAGCCTCGGTAATCGCGCGCGAGCGCAGCTCCTCGACGACGCCGGAGTCGGCCAGCGTCGTCGTGTCGCCGAGCATCCGCCCTTCGGCGATGTCGCGGAGCAGCCGGCGCATGATCTTCCCGCTGCGCGTCTTCGGCAGTTCGGGCGTGAACGTCAGGTACTTCGGCCGCGTGAACCGTCCGAGCTTGGTGGCGACGTGGTCGCGCAGCTCTTCGGCGAGATCGTTCGTCCCCGGATCGCCGCCCTTGAGCGAAACGAATGCGACGATCGCTTGGCCCGTGATCTCGTCGAGCTTTCCGCAGACCGCGGCTTCGGCGACACTGGGATGATCGACGAGAGCGCTCTCGACTTCGGTCGTCGAGATCCGATGACCGCTGACGTTCATCACGTCGTCGATGCGGCCCATGAACCAGAAGTCGCCTTCCTCGTCGCGCTTGACGCCGTCGCCGGCGAGGTAGAGGTGCTGGAACTTGGACCAGTACGTCTGCACGTACCGGTCGTCGTCGCCCCAAATCCCGCGGAGCATCGACGGCCATGGCTGCTTGATCACGCAATACCCGCCACCGCCGAGTGCAACGCTCTCACCGGCGTCGTTGACGACGTCGGCGAAGATTGCCGGGAACGGCTTCGTCGCCGAGCCGGGTTTGAGCGTCGTGACGCCCGGCAGCGGCGTGATCATGATCGCGCCGGTTTCGGTTTGCCACCACGTATCGACGACCGGGCACCGGCTTCCGCCGATGTGCTCGTAGTACCAGATCCAGGCTTCGGGATTGATCGGCTCGCCGACGGAACCTAAAATCCGCAGCGAACGCAGGTCGTGCTTGCGGACGTATTCCGGGCCCCATTTCATGAACGCGCGGATCGCGGTCGGCGCGGTGTACAGGATCGAGACTTTGTAACGCTCGACGATCGACCAGAGCCGGTCCTTGTCGGGGTAGTCGGGCGTCCCTTCGTAGATCACGCTCGTCGCGCCGTTACAGAGCGGTCCGTAGACGATGTAGGAATGCCCCGTCACCCAACCGATGTCGGCCGCGCACCAGTACACGTCGTCGTCCTTATAATCGAAGACGAGCTTGTGCGTCGCGGTGACGCCCGTGAGATAGCCGCCGGTAGTGTGCTTGATCCCCTTGGGCCGCGCGGTCGTGCCGCTGGTGTAGAGCAGGTAGAGCAAGTCTTCCGCGTTCATCCGCTCGGGCTCGCAGGTCGTCGGCTCGGCGGCCACGAGCTCGTGCCACCAGTGGTCGCGGCCGGGCTCCATGTGCACGTGCTGGTCGGTCCGCTTGGCGACGATCACGTGCTTGAGCGACGGCATTCCCTTGCTGATTGCGGAATCGCAGTTCGCTTTGAGAGGAACTTTGTTTCCTCGCCGCCAGGCGCCGTCGGCGGTCACCAAGGCGACGCACTGCGAATCGTTGACGCGGTCGAGGATCGAATCCGGCGAGAACCCGCCGAAGATCACCGAGTGCGCGGCGCCGATCCGAGCACAAGCCAACATTGCGACCGGGAGCTCCGGGATCATCCCCATGTAGATCGCGACGCGATCGCCCTTTTTCACGCCGAGCTTGCGCAGCGCATTCGCGAAGCGGCTAACGTCGTCCAGGAGTTGCTGGTACGTGATCGACCAGCGGTCCCCGGGCTCGCCTTCATAATAGTAGGCGACGCGCGTCCCTTTCCCCGCGCGAACGTGACGGTCGAGCGCGTTGACCGACGCGTTCAGCTCGCCGTCGGCGAACCATTTTGCGAACGGTTCGTTCCACTCGAGCGTTTGCGTGAACGGCTTCATCCACTCCAGTTTGCGCGCCCACGACGCCCACCAGCCGACGGGGTCGCTCTGCGCCTCTTCGTAGACGCCGGGCTGCGCGTTCGCATTCTTGGCGACCTCGGGGGGCGGCGGGAACCGCCGGCTCTCCACCAAGAGGGTGTCGATTGCGTCTTTCGTTTGCATGGGGCGGGTTTTCGGTCTGCCGAGCGTCCCCCCTACGGGAACTCGGCGCACCGGGGAGCGAAGAGGACTGCGGTGATCATCGCCGAGGTCAAATTCGATCCCAGGCTTGCATGGTCCGACGGTTTTTACGGCGGGCTCATTTCCGGTGCCGTCGTCTCGGTGTTTTTCATGGTGACCGATGCGCTGTTGCGCCTGCCGATCGACTCCATCTACCTTTTTCTGGCTTCGGCGGTTCTCGGCAAGGCAGCAATGAACGGCGGCTGGCTACCGGTCGCCCTCGGAGTCGGGATGCTCTTCCTGCTCTCCGCGTTCGGCGGGATGTTCTATGCGGGGATTGCGCGGCGTTGGCCGGGGCTCGCCCAGACGCCGGTCTCGACGGTAGCCGGATTGATCTACGGCTTTTTCGTCTGGCTGCTCTTCGTCGATGTGATCGTCCCGACATCGGGTATGCAACAGACGATCGATCACCCGTTATGGATCTCCGCGGCCGGAATCGGCCTCTTCTATGGAACGACTCTGTGCGAATACCTCGCAAACGTGGCGCGCAAGCGCCTCGCGCGTTCGCAAAACTCGCCCTCGTAGCACTGCTTGCTTGGTTGCCGGCGACGCTCGGCGCCGCCGTCGATGCGCGCGGGAGCCGCGCTGCGACGCCTTCGACCGGGCTGCCCTCGGTCGAATACGGGAAGCCGTCGCCCGACTTCGCGTACGACACGGGCAACGGGGAACGCAAACTCTCGGACTTGCAGGGCGCACCGGTCCTGGTCCATTTTTGGGACTCCTGGTGCGGACCGTGTACCGACGAGCTCCCGCTGCTCGTCCGCGCGCACAAAGAAAATCCCGCGATGACGATCGTCACCATCTCCGATGAAGATCCCGGCGTGGCGCGTTCGTACTTAAAGGAGCAAGGGCT
>JAFAMS010000432.1 GCA_019233165.1 Vulcanimicrobiota bacterium
CGCGCGCGATCTCCAGCCGGCGCTGATCGCCGTATGCGAGGCTCCCGGCGCGAGCATTCGCGCGGTCGGCGAGCCCGACAAAACGCAGCAGCTCGAGCGCGCTCTCGCGCGCATCTTCCTCTTCTTTACTGGTCATCGCGTTGGGGACGAGCGCAGAAAAGAAGTTGGTCCGCAATCGCGTGTGGCGGCCGATCAGGACGTTCTCGAGGACCGAGAGCTTGGCGAAGAGGCGGATATTCTGGAACGTTCGCGTGATCCCGCGCGCCGCGATCGTATGGGGCGGGAGCTGCGTCAGCTCCTCGCCGCGGAAACGGACGGAGCCGCTCGTCGCTCGATACAGCCCGGAGACGACGTTGAGCGTCGTGGTCTTCCCGGATCCGTTCGGACCGATCAGCGCGTGGATCTCTCCTTCACGGACCGTCATGTCGAGCTCGCTTACCGCCTTGACGCCGCCGAAGCTCTTGACGAGCGACCGGACCTCGAGGAGTCCGCTCTCGGCGCTGGACTCCGCGTTCGCCGTCACGACGCCGTATCCGCGGTCCGCGGAACCGGCGCGCGCAGCGCCTGCGGTCGCGGCGGGCTCGGCTCGAAGCTCGGGGCAAAGCGCTTTACCAAGCCGATCAGACCATCGGGCATGAAGATCACCATCACGATGACGGCCGCACCGTATACCATGATGTACGAGTCCTTCAGCGGCCGCAGCACCTCGGGGAGGAAGGTGAGCAGAATCGCGCCCGTCACGGCACCGGTAATCGTCGACGAGCCGCCGATGACGAGCATTACCAGAAAGACGACCGATTGGTCGAACGAATACGAATCCGGGCTGATGAAGCGCGTCATGTGCGCGATGAGTGCTCCGCCGAGCCCGCCGAACGCCGAGGCAAGGACGAACGCCAGCACCTTGTAGCGCGTCGTATCGATCCCCATCGCTTGGGCGGCGATCTCGTTCTCGCGGATCGCCTCCAGTGCCCGGCCGATGCGCGAATGCTTGACGCGCCATGCGACGTAGATCGAAAGCAACAGCGCGCCATACACGACGTAGAAATACGTCTGGTAGGTGTCGAGCGTGAGCGGGCCTAGCTTCGGCGGCGGGATCCCGGTGAGGCCGTCGGGCCCGTTCGTCAGCCCTTTGTCGTTGATAAGGAAAAGCTGCACGATGATCCCGAAGCCGATCGTCGCCAGCGCCAAATAATGTCCCGAAAGGCGCAGGCACGGCCAGCCGACGAGCGCGCCGACGAGAGCGGTGAACGCGACCGCAAGCGGGATCGTCACCCACGGCGACCATCCGAACGAGATCGAGAGCAACGCCGAGGCGTAGGCGCCGATCCCGAAAAACGCGGCCTGCGCGAGCGACATCTGTCCGGTGAATCCGAGGAGGATCCCGAGGCCGATCACGGCGACCGCGTAGATGATCGCAGAGTCTCCGACTTGCAAGATATATTGCGACTTCACGACGAGCGGGAACGCGGCTAGAAGGATGGCGGCTACGGCGACGGCGAGCGCGCGGCGGTTCATGCCTTCTCCGATACGCGCTCGCCGAACAAACCCGAGGGTCGAATCAGCAGCACGGCGATCAAGATGACGAACGCGATCGCGTCCTTATAGGCCGTCGAGATATAGAAGCCGCCGAGATTCTCCACGACCCCGATCAGCAGCCCGCCGATGATCGCGCCGGGGATGCTGCCGAAGCCGCCGACGATGCTCGCCGCGAAGGCTTTGAGGGAGATGAGCCCGCCCATCTCCTTGGTCACGGTGAAGATCGGCGAGACGAGCAAACCGGCGATCGCGCCGAGCAGGACGCTGTAGATAAACGTGATCGCGACGATCCGGTCGACGCGAATCCCCAGCAGCTGCGCCGTCGCGCGATCCTGAGCGGTCGCCCGCATCTGCTTTCCCAGGGACGTCCACTCGAAGAGCCCGTACTGAAAGACGATCAGGATCCCGGCGACGCCCAAAATCAAGAGATCCTGCGGCCGAAAATGCAGATTGCCGGCCGATAACGATGCGTCGCCGAAAAGGCTCGGGAAGACGATCGGTTGACTTCCCCAGATCAATTGCGCCAGATTGCGCAGAAAGATCGAGACGCCGATCGTTGAGATGACGACCGGTAACCAGCCCCGGTCGCGCAGCGGATAGTACGCGATCCGGTTGAACAGCAAGCCGAACGCCGCCATGAGAATCAGCACGAGCAGATAGGTTGCAATCAGCGGCAGCTGCCAATGGACGACGGTCCCGAAGACGATCACCGACGGCAGCACGAACGAGACCGCAATGTACGACGGAAACATGACGAAATCGCCTTGCGCGAAGTTGACGACGCCGACGGCGTTATAGATCAGGATGAACCCGAGCGCGACCAGCGCGTAGATCGATCCCATCGCCAAACCGCTGACGATGAGCTGCAGCGTCGCGCTCGGGTCGAACATCTCAGACCGTTACCTTGACCGTCTTGACCAGGCTGACTTTGCTCGACTTGACGAGCCCGATGGACATGTTGTGGACCAAGTTTCCCTCTGTATCGCAGGTGAAGTCGCCGAGCACGCCTTCCCAGTGCTTGGTCTGATGGAGCGCCTCGACCGTCTTGGCGGGATCGGTGGTTCCGATGCGCTTGTACGTGTCGGCGAGAAGCAGGAAAGCGTCGCGGGTCCAGCCTTGACCCGTCCCGACGTCGGGCTGCTTGTGGTACTTCCGATAGAAGTTCGTGATGAACTTCGTCGCGACGTTCGAGTTGAAGCCGATGATGAAGTCCTGTGCGACGTAGATCCCGTCGGCCGCGGTCTTCGCGGTGTTCAGCGCCGTTGGGTTTCCGACCGCGGGTGACCCGATGAACGCGATGCTCGTGAGGTTGAGCGACTTGTACTGATCGAGGATCACCGCGCTGTCGCTGGGGTTTTGAACGTAAGCGATAATCGCCTCGGCGCCGGCCGACTTGATCTTGAGCAGCTCCGGCGTGAAGTCTTTGGTGTTCGCCGGAAAGCCCTCGCGCGCGACCGCCTTGAGGTTGTAGGTTTTGAGCGCGGTTTCGACCTGGTCGGCGCCGCCGACGCCGAAGGCTTCAGAGGCGTGCAGGATCCCGATCTTCTTGAGGCCCTTCTCCTTGACCGCGAAGTCGACGAGCCCGTGCGCGGTGATCGCGTCCGAAGCGCGGCACCGAAAGAGATTCCGTAGTCCGAGCTGCGTGTTCTTGACGGCGGTCCCCCCGGTCATCCAGGGGAGTCCGGCCTTTTGCATCACCGGCGCCATCGCTTGGATCTGCGTCGAGAGGACGGGCTGCACGACTGCGACCACGTTCTCACCGAGCAGCTTGTTGAGCGCGCCGACCGCAGCCTGGTTGTCGCTGGTTGCGTCTTCGATCACGAGCTCGATCGGCCGGTCGTCGAAGCACTTCCCCGGGCGCGAGTTGATCTCTTCGGCCGCGTACTGCGCGCCCTCGACTTCTTCTTCGCCGTTGAGGGCTTGCGGGCCGGTGATCGGTGGAATCGTCCCGACTCGAATCGGTTCGCCCTTGCCGAGCACAACGTTCGGGAATGCCAACGTCGCGGTGCCGGCGGCGGCGCCGGCAAGAATCGTTCTCCGAGTTACGGACATACGCAAATCTCCTTTCGAACGCTATGCGGCGACGACGACCTTCTTGACGAGGCTCACCTTGCCGTTTTCGATGCGACCGATCGACATCGCGTGGATCATGTTGCCTTCGGCGTCACACGTGAAGTCGCCGAGGACGCCTTCCCAATGTTTGGTCTGATGGAGTGCGAGCGCGGTCTTCGTCTTGTCGATCGACCCGATTTTCTTGTAGGTGTCGGCGAGCAGCCGGATCGCATCGTAAACCCACCCGGACCCCGTGCTCACGTCGGGGACGTGGTGGTAGCGATTGTAAAAACCGGTGACGAACTTGGTCGCGACGTTGGAATTGAAGCCCAGGATGAAATCCTGCGCGCAATACATTCCGTTCGAGTTCTTCCCGGCGGTATCAATCGCCGTCTGATTGCCGACGGAGGGTGAGCCGACGAGCGGCGTCTTCATTCCAAGCGAGTTGTACTGCGAGAGGATGACCGCGACGTCGCTCGGATTTTGAATGTAACCCACGACCACGTCGGCGCCGGCCTGCTTGATCCGCAAGATCTCCGCGGTGAAGTCCTTCGTTCCGTTCGGATACTGCTCGCGCGCCACAGCCTTGAGCCCGAACTTCGCGAGCGAGGCTTCGACCTGGTCCGCGCCGCCGGTTCCGAAGGCCTCGGAGGAATGGAAGATCGCGATCTTCTTTCCGTGGAGCTGCTCGACGGCGAACCCGGTCATCGCTTGGGCTGTGATTCCGTCGGAGGCGCGGCAACGAAAGATGTTCGTGAGACCGAGCTGCGTGTTCTTGACCGCGGTGCCGCCGGTCATCCACGGCTCTTGGCGTCCCTTCATGACCGGCGCCATCGCCTGAATCTGCGTGGAGAGGACCGGGCAGACGACCGCGTCGACGTTCTCTCCGAGCAGCTTGTTGAGCGCGCCGACGGCGGATTGGTTGTCGCTCGTCGCGTCTTCGATCACCAACTCGAAAGGACGATCGTCGAAGACCTTCCCAGGACGCGCGTTGATCTCGTCGACGGCGAACTTCGCGCCTTCCTGCTCTTGTTGTCCGAGGAGCGCTTGAGCGCCCGTAATCGGCGGCAAGAGGCCGAGGCGGATCGGTTCGCCCTTCCCGAGGACGACGTTCGGAAACGCGAGTCCGGCTGCAGACGCAGCCGCCGAGGCGAGGAGAAATTTCTTCCGGGTAGCGGGCATGGCTCGAGGCTCCTCCTTTAAAATGACGGTCCGATTCGGTTGATCGCGAAGTCCCGGAATTCCAGGATCTCGGCGGCGGTTTGTTTCCCGTTGGCTGCGTCGACGATCCAAGCGAAGATCTCGTCGCCGACCTCATCGATCGTTCGGTTCCCGTCGAGGACGTCGCCGGCATTCACGTCCATGTTTTCGCGCATCTTCTCGAAGGTCGGCGTGTTGGTCGCGACCTTGATCACGGGTGCGATCGGCGAGCCGGTCGGCGTCCCGCGTCCCGTCGTGAAGACGACCACCTGTGCGCCGCCGGCGACCATCCCCGTCATCTGCTCGATGTCTTGGCCCGGCGTGTCCATCACGACGAGGCCCTTTTGGCTCGGCCGCTCCGCGTATTCGATCACCTCGCGCAGCACCGAAGAGCCGCCCTTGTAGATGCAGCCCAGCGATTTTTCCTCGAGCGTCGTGATCCCGCCGGCGATATTCCCCGGTGCCGGGTTCCCGCCGCGGATGTCGACGTGCATCGCGGCGGCGCGCGCTTCGACGCGTTCGACCAGCTCGTACAGCCGTTCCCGGACTCCGGGTTCGGCGCGCCGGCCGAGCAGATGCTCGGCTCCGACCAGCTCCGGGATCTCTGCGAGAATCACCGTTCCGCCTTCGGCGACGACGCGATCGCTCGCGCGACCGAGCGCCGGATTCGCGGTGATCCCGCTGAACGCGTCGCTTCCGCCGCATTCCGTCCCGAGAATCAGATCGGAAACCTGCGCCGGAGCGCGCTCGCACCGCTCGCTTTCGCGCAGCAGGTCTTTCGCTAGTCCGACGCCGCGCGCGATCGTCGCAGTCGAGCCGCCTTCTTCTTGAATTCCGATCACTTCGACGCGCTGGCCGCGCTCGGCGATCGCGCGCGCCAAGGCCTTCGATTCGTTGGTCTCGCAGCCCAGCCCGACGACGAGGCAGGCCGCCACGTTCGGGTTGGCGGCGAACCCCGCAAGCGTCCGTTTCGTTTGCTCGAAATCGGCGCCGATTTGCGAACACCCGGTCGGGTGCGCGATCGGGACGACGCCGGGGACGCGCTTGCCGATCAACTCGACGACGTGATTCGCACACATTACCGACGGCAAAACCAAGACGTGGTTGCGAACGCCGACGGTTCCGTTCGGACGGCGATACCCGGAGAACTGCATCAGCGGCTCCCCGCGGCCGCGAGGTCGCCGCGGCCGCGAATCCCTTCGATGTTGTGGACGTGCGCGTGGCTGCCCGCCGCGATCCGCACCGTCGCCCGCCCCATCGTTTCGCCGTACTTCACGACTGCCTCGCCGGCATCGATCGTGCGCAACGCGATCTTGTGCCCCGGCGCGATCTCTTCGCTCGCGACGACGGCGAGATCGCCGAATACGATGGAGGAACCGGTCGCAATGCGGCGCAAAGCGACCGCAACGTTGTCGGTTTCCGCGAGCCGTAAAGCTAGCCCGTCCGAGCTGAGTGCCATCGTGAACTCCAGGCAGAAACGGGCGTAGGACTTGTCAGGTCACCAGACAACTCCCTCCCGCGAGATGACACCGCCCACGCCGATCGCTCCCCGGCGTCTTCACGAGCAGGTCGTCCGCGCGATCACCGAGCGGATCGTCGCCGGAGAGTTGCGGACGGGCGACGCGCTCCCGACCGAAGCGGAGATGAGCGTCGAATACGGGGTCTCGCGCAGCTCCGTTCGCGAAGCGTTACGCGTCCTCGCCGAAAAGGGCATGATCGAGGTCCGTCACGGCCTCGGAACGCGCGTCAATCCTCCCGAGCAATGGGATTTCCTCGACACGATGGTCCTGGCGGTGCGCCGGGAGCGCGGTGCGATGGTCGGGATCATCTCCGACCTGCTCGAAGCTCGCCGGATTCTCGAAGGCGAGGTAGCGGCTTTGGCGGCCGAGCGCGCAACGAAGGAAGACTGTGACCGCCTAGGGTCGGCACTCGAGCAAATGCAGCGCTCGACCCGCGATCCTTCGGCGTTCGCGGAAGGCGATTTTGCGTTTCACCGGGCCTTGCTCGAGGCAACCCGCAATCGCGTTCTGGTTCGGATCGCGCAGCCGCTGCGCGAGCTCTTGGAATATAGCTTGCAGACGACGAACTCGATCCCGAACGTCCTCGAGCGGGCACTCGGCGACCACCAGGAGATCTATCGGGCGGTCGCGGCGCACGACGTCGAAGGTGCGCGCGCTGCGATGCTTCGGCACCTCGAACGGACCCGAGACGACCTGCTTTCGCTGAGCGAAGCGCCGAGCGAAGCGCCGAGCGGCTGATGCGCGTTCTCATCACCGGCGGCCACGGATTCATCGGCGCCTGGGTCGCGCGGATACTCCTCGAGCGGGACCACGACGTGCGGATCTTCGACGTGCACGACGACCGCACGCTCTTCCACGAGATCGTCGGAACGCTCGAGAACCGCCCGATCGATCGCGTCGTCGGCGACATCGCGGACCCGAGCGACGTGCTGGAGGCAGTCGAAGGCTGCGACGCCGTCGTGCATCTCGCCGGGATCCTGCTCCCGGGTTGTCGCGAAGATCCG
>JAFAMS010000461.1 GCA_019233165.1 Vulcanimicrobiota bacterium
CACGTGTGGAAGCTCGCGAAGAGTGCCTGGACGGTCAAATTCCAGCCGTCGACCAGGAGAAAGACCAAAATCTTGAACGGCAGCGAGATGATGACCGGCGTGATCATCATCATCCCCATCGAGAGCAAGATCGACGCCACGACCATATCGATCACGATGAACGGAATGTAGATCGCAAACCCAATCTCAAAGGCCGTCTTCAGCTCGCTGATGACGAACGCCGGAACGAGCAGATAGGTGGGGACCTCCTCCTGTTTTGTCGGCCTGGGCTCCTTCGAAAGCGTGTAGAACAGCGCAATGTCCTTCTGGCGCGTCTGTTTGAACATGAAGGCGCGCAGCGGCACCGCGGCGCGATCGATCGCGACCTTTTGCGAAATCTTGTTCGCCAGAAATGGTTGGAGCGCGTTCTTGTTGATGTCGACCGCCACGGGGCGCATCACGAAGAACGTGAGGAGCAGCGCCAAGCCCACCAAAACCTGCGTCGGCGGGACCTGCGCCGTTCCCATGGCCGTGCGGACGAACGAGAGGACGACGACGATCCGCGTAAACGACGTCAAGAGAACGAGCAGCGTCGGCGCCAGCGTCAAGACGGTGAGGAGCAGCAGAATCTGCAGCGAGAGCGCGACGTCTTGCGGCTTCGTCGTCGGCGTGATCCCGATGTTCACGCGCGGGATCGGCACTACCGGCGTGCTCGGACCGGCGACGGCCTGCGCGAGCGCGGCGGCGGCGGTCGCCGCCAGCCCTACCACTAAGAACGCCGCTACGGGCGTCCAACGCAGGCGAGGCATCGCCCTCAACTACGGCGTCTCCCGAACAGCGCACCGAGCCGAGCCGTTTGCGCGCTCAGCGCTTGCCGCTGCAGCTCCATGTGGCCTTCGACCTCCGCAGCCGAAAGCTCCGAAATCAGCGCGACGTGCCCGTGGCTCGCTCCAACCAGATAGTAGCGCGCACCGACTTTGACGACGTGCACCGAGGTGTTTTGCGCGAGAAAAGTCGACTCGACGACGACGACGAGTCGCGAGCGGCCGAGCGTGGCAAGGCGCCCCTGGGAGAGAAAACGGGCTGCCCAATACAGCCCATACAACAACAGAGCGACGAGCGCGAGCGCGCTGAGCGCCCTGATCCAGAGAGTCCACTCCATACCCCGAGCGAGAGAGCGGGCTAAACCCGCTCGTGTTGCAGGGGGTTGAGCTCGCTGATCTTGACGGCGTACTTGTCGTCGACGACGACGACTTCGCCACGCGCGATGAGGATGTTGTTGACGTAGAGATCGATCGGGTCCGTCGAAAGCTTGTCGAGCTCGAACACGCTGCCGGCCTGCATCGCGACGACGTCGCGAAGCGCCAGTTCCGTCTGGCCGAGGACCGCGCTGATCTGCAGCGGGATGTCGTGAACCAGGTCGAGGTTCGAGTGGCCAGGAGCCGCCGCTTGAACGCCGGTCGGCTGCATCGGCGCGAACTGCGCCGGCTGCGCCGGAGCTTGCGGCCGTCGCGCCGCGGCCGCAGGTTGTTGCTGTGGGGCTGCTGCGGCGGCCGCCGGTACGGTCGCCGTTGCCGGCGGCGGTTTTGGCACCGCGCCAACCGTCGGAGCGGCGCTCTTTTCGGTGCCGAGCTTCGAAAGCGCGAGCCCGTCGAAATCGATATGGACGGCAACCGGAAACTCGTCTTTGATCTCGAGCTCCGCCTCGTACGTGGTGAACGGCGGCGCCGGGAAGCTTCCGGTCTCGCCGACGACGTGCGAAGCGATCCCTTCGGTCGATGCGCCGACCGCTTGCGCCAATTGCTCCCCCATCGCGGAGGAGACCTGAGCGACGGTCTCGGCGACGATCGAAAGCTGCATCGCGTCCATCTCGCCGTCGTGCTCCGCGCCGACCATCACGGCGACGATCTTCGCAAGATCGGCCTTCGGGTAGCGGGCGATGAAGCTGAGTCCCAGCGCAGGAACATCGGTCGTCGTCGCGACCCAGTCGTCTTCAACCCGCAGCGACGACTCGCTGACGGACGAGGAGGCCGCTCCCGCGGTCACTTCCCGATCGACGAGCGCCGCAAGCACGTGCGCGGCCGACGTCATCATCGACGCGGCGATCGAATCGAGCTGGGCTTCGGGGATACTACTCATTCTCGTTCTCTATGATGCTCGAGACCTCGACTGCCAGCCGATCTTTGTACGTGCCGGCGAAGACGTGGAACTTTTCGATCTCGTTGATTTTGGCGACCAGCGGCGAGTTCGTCTCCTTGTCGAAGAGCACGACGTCGCCCGGAGCCAGCGACAAAAGATCGCGCAGTGACACGATCGTCTGCCCTAACTCGACCTTGCAGCTGACCCCAGCGCGCTCGACATTTCGCGCAAGCTGGTGGATATCTTCCTCGGTCATCCCTCGCCCCGCGACGACCGACGGCGACCACTGGAAATCGGCAAGCTGCGGCCCGATCGACTGCAGGACGAGGTAGGGCAGACAGAAGTTCATGACCCCCGTCATGTCGCCGACCTTGAGTTCGCAGGAAACGTACGCGACGATTTGATCGAGCGGGATGATCCGCGGAATGAATTGCGGATTCGAGTCGAGCGCTTCGATCTTCAGCGAGAGCGTCAGCAGGTAGTTCCACGATTCGCGGTAGCTGTTGAGCATGCGCGCCATGAAGCGCTGCATCAGCGTGCGCTCGATGTCGGTCAGATCGCGAAGCTTTTGCGGGAACCAGCCGGGACCGCCGAGCAGCCGATCGATGATCGAGAAGACGAGGTTCAGGTCGACTTGCACGATTCCGCTGCCGGGGAGCGGATCCATCGAGAAGATCGAGAGGATCGACGGCGTGCCGATCGAGGCGATGAAGTCGCCGTAGCTGATTTGCTCGATCGAGACGATCGTTGCTTCGACGCGCGTGCGCAAGTAGACGGAGAGCGAGTTATTGAGAAGACGAGTAAAGTTCTCGTGCAGCGTCCGTAG
>JAFAMS010000328.1 GCA_019233165.1 Vulcanimicrobiota bacterium
CGGACCGTTTCGAGAAAGTAGGCATGCAGCAGCAGGCTCACGCCGGCCTCGCGCATCATCTCGAAGAGCAACGCCTTGTGGATCTCGGGATCGAACGGCGTGATCGTCGCAACGTAGTCGCTCGAATCCCGAACGTGTCCCGGCGAGCCGCCGAGCGCGACCAGCCGCTCGACGATCTCTTGCGCGATTCCGCCGACGATCCGGTCTTCGCCGGAATGGAACGTCATCCACGGCCCGACCATCGACGCAGTCGCCGTCCCTCCGAGAAAGCCGTACCGTTCGACCAGGAGCACGCGGGCGCCGTTGCGCGCGGCGGCGAGCGCCGCGGCACAACCCGCGTTACCGCCGCCGACGACGAGAACCTCGCATTGCTCCATCGTTACGCGAGCGCCGCGGCGAGCTCGTCGTAGAGGTAGACCATCGTCTCGATCCCGCCGAAAAACTGGCGCAAGTCGAACTTCTCGTTGGGCGCGTGGATCGCGTCGTCGGGGAGTCCCACCCCGATGAGCACTTGCGGCAGGCCGAGGATGCGATCGAACGACGAGACGGGCCCGATCGTCCCACCGGTTCCGATAAAGACCGGCGGTTTGCCGAAGCCTCGCTCCATCGCGCGAGCAGCGGCGGCGACCGCCGGATGATCGCGCGAGGTCACGACCGCTCGTGAGTCGCCGGAGTCCTCAACGTCGACGCGCACACCCGCCGGTGCGAGGGCGCGGAGATATTCGGTGACCGCGCGCCGCACGGCGACGGGATCTTGGGTTCCGACGAGCCGCGCGCTCAATTTCGCGCGCGCCCACGAGGGGATTACCGTTTTTGTCCCGGGCCCTTGATAACCGCCCCAAATCCCGTTGATCTCGAGCGTCGGGCGATACCACATCCGTTCGAGCGGCTTGCGATCGTTCTCGCCGCCTGCGAGCGAAGGGACGCCGAGCGCGCGCGCCTGCTCCGCCCCATCGAACGGCAACGTCTCGACGTCGCGCCGCGCTTGCGGCGAAAGCTCCGCAACGCCGTCATAGAAGCCGGGAACGAGAACGCGTCCGCTGCCGTCTTTGAGACCGGCAAGAATCTGCGCCAGCGCTTCGATCGGGTTCTTGACGAGCCCGCCGAAATAGCCCGAGTGCAAATCGGTGGTCGCAGCGTGCACCGCGATCTCCCAATGCACGAGGCCCCGAAGCGCGATCGTGAGCGAAGGGACGTCCTCGGCAAAGACGGCCGTATCCGAGATCACCGCAAGATCGCACGCCAAGAGCTCGCGATGCCGCGCCAAGAACTCCTCGAAACTCTCCGAGCCGATCTCTTCTTCGCCTTCGACGAGGACCTTCACGTTCAGCGGGAGCTTTCCGTGCGTTCGCAGATGCGCCTCGAGCGCCGCAACGTGCATGAGGACTTGGCCCTTGTCGTCGACGGCGCCGCGGCCATACATCTTGCCGTCGCGAACCGTAGCCTCGAACGGCGGAGACGTCCACAGTGGGAGCGGGTCGACCGGCTGCACGTCGTAGTGACCGTAGATCAGAATCGTCGGTTTCCCCGGAGCCCCGAGCCACTCGGCGTACGCGATCGGATGCCCGGCGGTTTCGAGGACCTCGCCGCGCTGCATCCCCGCCGTCATCATCCGGTCGACGAACGCCTGCGCGCAGCGGCGGACGTCGCCTGCATGCGCCGGATCGGCCGAGATCGACGGGATCGCGACGAGCTGCGTCAGCTCCGCGAGATGACGCTCACGCTCCGCGCGAACGTAGGTGATGGGGGACTCTGCGGTCCGGCTCGTAGCCATGCTGCCGAGTTCCCGCGGGGCGAATGAGCTCCTCGCCGTCCCCCTCTCCTTCTCCTACATCGTCGAGGGCGATGCGAATCCGCAGCCGCAAGCCGAAGAGCGTCACGCGGAGCGCCGTCCCGAAGTAGTGCATTACGCCTCCATCCGCTTCCACGCCACAACCGCGACGACGCAAGAAACCGCAAAGATGCAATACGCCATGACGGTCTGCACGGTGTAGTTGAAGAGCAGCGTCT
>JAFAMS010000460.1 GCA_019233165.1 Vulcanimicrobiota bacterium
GGACGCTGCGCGGGAAAGCGCCGGGTCCCGTCACGCTGTTGCGCGCCGATATGGATGCGCTCCCCGTGCAAGAGCTCGGCGAGCATCCGTATGCGTCGCAAAACGCCGGCGTGATGCACGCGTGCGGCCACGACGGGCACGTCTCGATCTTGCTCGCCGCGGCGAAGACGCTTGCCGAGCGTCGCGACGAGCTCCCCGGGACGCTCGTCTTCTGCTTTCAGCCGGGCGAAGAGGGGCATGCCGGCAACCGGCTCATGATCGAGGACGGCGCGCTCGAGAACCCGCACGTCGACCGGACCTTCGCGCTTCATCTGTATAGCGGGCTCGACGTCGGGAAGATCGGTGTCCGCGACGGCGCGTTCTTCGCCTCCGCCGACGAGTTTGCGATCACCGTCCGCGGCAAAGGCGGTCATGGAGGGATGCCGCACACGACCCACGATCCCGTCGCGGCGGCGGCGTATCTCGTTACCTTGATGCAGACGATCGTCAGTCGCGAATTCGCGCCGAAAGACCCCGTCGTCGTCACCGTCGCCGACATCCACGGGGGGACGACGTTCAACGTGATCCCAGACCAGGCGACGCTGCGCGGGACGGTCCGAACCTTCGATCCCGAAGTTCGCAAGAGCGTCCCCGAACGGATCGAGCGGATCGCGAAAGGCCTGGGAGAATCGCTGCGCGTCGACGTCGAGTTGAGCTACCGGTGGAGTTATCCGCCGACGATCAACGACAAAGCGATGAACGACGTCGTGCGCGAAGTCGGTGCTGCGACGCTCGGCGTGGAAAACGTCGTGGAACACGAGATCGTGACGTGGGCCGAAGACATGTCGTTCATGCAAGAGCGCAGGCCCGGAGCGTACTTCATCGTTGGAGCGCGCGGCGGCGACGCGACGGGATTCCCGCACCACTCGGCGCGCTTCGATGTCGACGAGCGCGCCCTCGAGGTCGGGTACCGGATGATGGTCGCCCTCGGGCTGCGAGGCTAATCGACAACTGAGGTAGCGTCCGAAGCCGACTGGCTGTATGATGTCGCAAACGCGCCGGGCCTTTGACCCGGCGGTTTCCGCTTTTTTGTGGCGTCCGATTATCCAGATGTCGAATCCGTCCATCTCCGATTGGCCTAATGGCGAGCACGACGCGTGCGGCGTCGGCTTCATTGCGGACCTCTCTCACACGGCCTCGCACGAGATCGTCCGGCTCGCCCTAGAGGCGGTCGGATGCATGGTCCACCGCGGCGCTCGCGCTTCCGACGGCCGGACCGGCGACGGCGCGGGGATTCTGGTGGAGACGCCTCGCGCGCTCCTGATCCGCGAGCTCCCCGCGATGAGCCGTCGGGTCCCCGAGCGGCACCTTGCGGCGATTGCGCTCTTCTTGCCGCGCGACCCGGAGGAAGCGACCGGGCTTCGGGCCCAGATCGAGGCGGCGGTTTACGCAACCGATGTGAAGCCGCTGGTCTGGCGGCGTCCGAAGGTCGATCCGGAGGTCCTCGGCGAGCACGCTCGGGCCACTCGGCCCCTCTACGAGCAACTCCTCGTCGACATGGGTCCCGGGAACGTTCGCGAGCGGATGCGTCAGGTGCGCCGCAACATCATACGCACCTTGCGGGATGCCTCGGGCGCCGCGCTCGTCAGCGCTTCCCCGGATAGCGTCATCTACAAGGGGTTGCTCTCGAGCAACGAACTGGGCTCCTACTTCGGCGATCTTCGCGAGCCTGCGTTCACGTCGCGGTACGCGATCTTTCACCAGCGTTTCTCGACCAACACGTCGCCGTCGTGGCGGCTCGTGCAGCCGTTCAATCTGATCGCGCACAACGGCGAGATCAATACGATCACCGGGAATCGCGCCTGGATGCGCGCGCGCGGGATGGCGCCGATCCGCGGGGCCAGCGATTCGCTCGACTTCGATACCGCACTCGACGCGATGATCGGTGCGGGCTACAAGATCGACGAGGCGATCGACTTCATGCTCGCGCCGGCGATCGACGCCGAAGACGAAAAACTGCGCGCGTATTACGACGCCCACGTTCCGACCGTCGAGCCGTGGGACGGGCCCGCCGCGATGATCTTCACCGACGGCGACATCGTCGGCGCCGCACTCGATCGAAACGGTTTTCGGCCGCTGCGCTGGTGCCGCACCGAATCCGGGAAAGTGCTCTGCGCGAGCGAGGCGGGGGTCGTCGATTTCGGCGCCGACCGCATCGTCCGCCGCGGACGTCTCGGCCCCGGCGAGCGTCTCGTCGTTCGCTTTGCAACCGGCGAGCTGCTCGATGCGAAGGCCTACCGCGAAGAGCGGCGCGGCCGCGGCGACTATCGGCCGATCGTCCGCTCCTGGTCGTTCGAGCCGGCCGAGCCGCTGACGCAACCTCCCGCTCCGACCGACGCAGAGCTCGTTCGCTTTGCCTTCGCCAAGGACGAGATCAAGGACGTCGTCGAGGCAATCGCCTCGGGCGGCGGCGAGCCCGTCTTCTCGATGGGCGACGACGCGGCGCTCCCGTTCCTCGAGCGCAGGCTGCCGATCGCGTATTATCTGCGCCAGCGCTTCGCACAGGTGACGAACCCGCCGATCGATCCATACCGCGAAGGGCTCGTCTTCGACATGCGCGCGTGGATCGGCTCGGGGCCGACGAACGGTGACGTGCCCTCGTTCGGATCGCTCGTCATGCTCGAGCACGCCGTCCTCGACGAGAACGCATTCGACCTTGTCCGCTCCGACGAGCGTTTGACGCAGCACGTCATCAAGCTGGAGTTCGGGGAAACGCATCTCGAAGAGCGTTTGCGTGCGATCGCGCGCGAGGCCGAGCAAGCGGTCCGCGACGGTGCGAGCTTGATCGTCCTCGACGATCGCGCTGCAACGACCCCCGTGCCGGCGGTCCTCGCCGCCGGTGCAGTCCATCAAGCGCTCACGACCGGCGGCCTGCGGATGCAGTCGAGCATCGCCGTCGCCGACGGGTTCGGCCGCGATTCGCACTCCGTCGCGGCGGTGATCTCCGCCGGCGCAAACGTCGTCTGTCCCTGGCTGGGCCTGCGGATCGCATCGCAGCATGGTTCGAGCCGCGCGTTTCTCGACGCCGTGCGCTCGGGCGTCCTCAAAGTGATGTCGAAACTCGGCATCTGCACGCTGCGCTCGTACATCGGCGCGCAAACGTTCGAGACCGTCGGCCTCGGCCGCGACGTCGTCGAGCTTTGTTTCCCCGGGATGCGCACCCACGTTCCGACGGTCGGCTTCAAAGCGCTCGAAGAAGACGTCCGCGCATGGTCGGCGTCGGCCGAAGCGGGTCAGGCGCCGACGGACCGCGGACTGTTCCGCTTCCGCCGCGAGGGCGTGAAGCGCGGCTTCGATCCCAGCGTCATCAAGCATCTGCGCGCGGCGGCGATGCACGGCGATTATCCCGCGTACGTGAAGCTCTCCGACGAGATGGAGGCGCGCTCGCCGATGCAGCTGCGCGACCTCATCCAGCCGCAATCGATCGGCGAGGAGCTCGCCGTCGAAGAAGTCGAGCCTGCTTCGGAGATCGTGCGGCGTTTCACGACCGCCGCGATGTCGCTCGGCGCGCTCGGACCCGAAGCGCATGCCACAATCGCAACCGGCGTCAACAAAGTCGGCGCCCGCAGCAATTCCGGCGAAGGCGGCGAGGAACCGTCGCGCTATTGGGGTCCGTCGCGCAGCGCGATCAAGCAAGTCGCATCGGCGCGTTTCGGCGTCGGGGCCGAGTATCTCGCGAGCGCCGACGAGCTCGAGATCAAGATGGCCCAAGGAAGCAAGCCCGGCGAAGGGGGGCAGATCCCCGGCTTCAAGGTCTCCGCCGAGATTGCGAGGCTACGAGGAGCGAGTCCGGGGCAACAGTTGATCTCGCCGCCGCCGCACCACGATATTTACTCGATCGAGGATCTCGCCGAGCTCATTTACGATCTTCGCCGCGCCGCGCCGCAAGCGCAGATCGCGGTAAAGCTCGTGAGCCAATCTGGGATCGGCGTCGTCGCCAGCGGCGTCGCGAAAGCGCGGGCCGACGTCATCCACATCAGCGGCTTCGACGGCGGGACCGGGGCATCGCCGCTCTCGTCGATCAAGCACGCCGGTCTGCCGTGGGAGCTGGGGCTCGTCGAGTCGCACCACGCGCTCGTCGCCAACGGTTTGCGCTCGCGTGTCAAGTTGCGCGTCGACGGCGGCTTCAAGAGCGGCCGCGACGTGATCGTCGCCTCGATGCTCGGCGCCGACCTCTTCGGTTTCGGGACGTCACTCCTGATCGCGCTCGGCTGCATCTACGCGCGCCAGTGCCACAAGAACACCTGTCCGGTCGGGATCGCATCGCAGGATCCGAAGTTCCGGGAGAAGTTCAAAGGGAAGCCCGAAGAAGCGGTCGCGTTCTTCGAATTCGTCGCGAACGACGTGCGGCGACGGCTTGCGAAGCTCGGCGCGCGGACCCTCGAAGAGATCCACGGCCGCTCCGATCTGCTGCGGACGGCAGAGGCGGTCCAGGCGCTTGGGCTCGAGATCGATCTCACCGAGATTCTGCGGCTCCCCGAAGCGGCGGTCGAGCCGCGCGACGTCCCGGACGACGAGCGGCACGTCGACGACCGCGCCTACGCGCGGAACGAACGTTTCGTCCTGACGCCGGCCGATCGCGCCGTCGGCGCGCGGATCGCTAACTCGATCGTCCTCCAACGCAAATCCGGCGAGAAGATCCGCCCGATCGCTTTGCGCTACCGCGGAACGGCCGGACAGAGTTTCGGCGCGTTCCTCACCGGCGGTCTGACGCTCGAGCTCGACGGTGACGCGAACGACTTCGTCGGCAAGGGAATGGAAGGCGGGAAGATCGTCGTGCGCGCGCCTGGTGAGCCGCACGAGCCGGCGATTGGGAACGCCTCGTTCTACGGCGCGCGCGGCGGCGAAGCGTACGTTCGCGGCGCCGCCGGCGAGCGGCTGGCGGTGCGCAACTCGGGCGCCTCGATCGTGACCGAAGGCGCCGGCGATCACGCGTGCGAGTACATGACGGCGGGAACCGTCGCGATCCTCGGCCCGATCGGGCGGAACTTCGCGAGCGGGATGACCGGAGGGACCGTCTTCGTCCTCGACGCCGACGTGGCGCATCCGCCCCACGCGGAGATGACCGGCGTCAGCCTCGGAGATCCCGACGCGGGGGTTTTACGCGACTTGCTCGAGCGCCATCATGCGGCGACGAACTCGCCGCTCGCGCGCGAGCTCGTCGCCGATTGGCCGCAGTCGTTGCAGCGTTTCACGCGGTTCGCCCCGGCGGCGGCGAAGGTCGCGACGCCGGCTTAGCTCTTAGCCCTCTTTGTCGGCTCCCATGCGGGCGCCCGCGCTCGCCGCGGACGCCGCGTTCTCGGTCGTTTTGCGCGCGTGGTCCATCATCGCTTGCGTCATCTGGCGCGCTTGCTCGGCGTTGGCGCGCATCGCCTCGGATCCGATCTTCATCAACTCCGAGATGTGGCCGAGCGCCTTGTTTGCATACTCCTGGTTCAGCGAAGCGGATTTGGAGGCGTGCTCGGAGAGCGTCTTTTGAAGTTGGCCGGCCGTATCCAGCGATTGCTGGATGAGCGGCTTCATCTGCTCGGCCGCTTGCGTCGTCGCTTTTGCGACCTGGCTCTGAAGGTCGCGCGCCTGCGCCATCACGCGCTCGGCAACGTCATTCGGGTTCATCGGTACTCCTTTCGGTTACGGTGAGCACCCATCGGAGCGCCCGGGCGTACTGATCAAGCTCCCGGTACGTGCTCCGCAACCAACGAAACGCGGGGTCCGACCGTAAGGGGTTCCGGCGGTCGGCGGCGTTTCGTTTCACGAAGCCGGCAATCTCTTCGAGGCGAGCCTCGAATTCGCCCCACTGCGTCCGGAGCGTCGTCTCGGAAGCGTCGGCGAGTCTGGGAAGAACCGGAGGGAGGCGCACCTCGGGGGCTCGCATCCCCAGCTCGAGGCGCGCCAGCGCGTATTCTCCTTCCTTCTCAATGAGGGACGAAAGCAGCCGAACGAGGCGCTGGTCGAGCATGGGCTTCGGGTTTCGGCCGCGTACATGAAGGCTCATGCGACCGATTCGCGCGGTCACCGCAGCGGTGACAGCGCTCGCGTTTTTGCTCTGCAACGGGACACCATCTGTGCGCGCAGCCGACGAGACCGTTCTTGGAAGGGTGCGCGGGAACGTCGGCTACCGGGCACCCGATGCGCCGGCCGTCACATACATCACCGGGACGCAGCAGCTGAACGATCAGTACTTTGCGATCACCGGTCAGAGCTCGGCGGGAGTTTTGACGCTCCCCGATTCATCGGTGGTCGGCCTCGGCGCAAACACCAACGTGCAAGTCGAAGCGTTCAGACGAGCCGAGACCGGCGACGGGACGACGCTTACGATTCCGGATACGGGCGGGACGCTGCGCTTTCAAATCCGCCATCCCGCCGGCGCGCACTCGAACTATACGTTCAAGACGCCGGTTGCGACGATCTCCGTGCGCGGAACGGTCGGACTGCTCACGCACGCAACCAACGGCGACACCGTTGCGTGTCTGGATTGTCCGCCCGGCGACGTCGACGTCACCGTGAACGCGAGCGGCCGCGTGTATCCGCTCGTAACGGGCCAGACGCTCGTCATTTCGATCGCCGGGATCGTTGCCGTCGGCGCGATAACCGCCGCCGTGCTGCAAGGATTTTCCGGAGCCGGGCTCTCGACGTCGGCGGCGGCCGCGTCGCCGGTCGCCGGCAGCGCAGCAGGTGCGGCAGCAGGTGCGTCCGCCGGCGCTGCAACC
>JAFAMS010000504.1 GCA_019233165.1 Vulcanimicrobiota bacterium
TGCTTGTGGGAAAGAACGATCGCATCGAGGTGCGCCGGCTGGCAGGGCGGGACGTGCGAGAGCGCGCGGACGAGCGCGCCCGGTCCCGGATCGACGTGAATCTGCGTCTCGCCGAAACGCCACCACATTCCACCCGAGGCTCGAATCTGCCGCGCGACGACGAAGCGCGCGCCGCCGGTCCCCAAGAAGAGGACGGAAGCGCTCAGCGAGCCGCCTCGTTCACCGCGCGCGGTCTGCGCGTAAGATCGACGTTGTTCCCGCCGGCTTCGATCGCGTCGCGGAATCGGCGCACGGCGAGACCCATGTACGCGATATCGTACAGCGTTCCGTCCGACGCCTTGGCATGGTCGATCAAGAGCCCTTCGTGCCGGAAGCCCAGCTTCTCGAAAACGCGAACGGTATCGCGATCTTCCACGACCATTCGCGCGACGATCTTCTCGACGCCCGCGGCGTCGGCGAGCAGCACCGTTTGCCGGACGAGCATCGTCCCCAAACCGAGGCCGCGCGCCTCCGGCAGAGCGACGACGAGGATGCTTCCGACGTGGCGCATCCAGGAGACCCACGGACGCTGCAGGAGCGTGAATCCCAAGATTTTGCCCTCGCGGCGCGCGACCGCGCCGATCGTTTCCCGCTCCCCTGCCTGCGGATCGAGCCAGCGATGGATGACGCCGTCGTCGGTGACGTCGACGCGAACGAAGAGCAGATCCCGCTCCGGAAGGGCGCGCAGAAGCTTCGCGACCTCGTCTTCATCACGGGGGCCGACCGGTTCGATCGTAATGCTGGTTCCGTCGCGAAGACGGTGGATGCTGCTCTGTGACGACATGGGCGCGAAAAGTTCGCGCGCCGCGCTCCGAGCCCCCGCAAAAAGCAAAGCGGCCCGGTTTCCCGAGCCGCCTGGACTACCGTTTTTTCTTAGTTCGAGCTGACGCCCGCGGTGGCGCGGGTCTGGATCTCTTCGACGCGCTTCGCAAAACCTTCGTAGGTTTGATCGGCGGCATCTTTGACGTAGGCGAGGTTGGAGAGGGCGGTGCGAAAAAGCCCTCGCGTGGTCTCGACGTAGCTCTCTTGCCACAGCGCGGCACTCTTCGCAAGCTTCTCGGCGAGCGCGGCGGCTTCGGCTCCGCTCTTCTGGGCGGCGGCGACGTTCAGCTCGACGAGCTGGCCGGCGCGGTCGAGATTCTCACGATAGGTCGCTTCGAACGCCGTCGAGGTGTACGGACGCGAGGCGATCTCGTACGTCGACTTGAGGTGCTCGAGCAGACGGTGGTTGGCATTCGCGGCTGCCTCGACGATTACGCCGTAGGTCTGGCTCGCAAGGTCCAGGTAGCTCTTGGAATCGTTACTCATCGTTCTTCTTGCTCCACTTTCCGGTGTAGAGGCTGAAGAACGCATCCAGGTTCGTCCGGTATTGCTCGAGCGACGCGCGCCAGATGTCCAGCGCCGCCGACCCTGCGTCGGTGAGCGTGTAGATGCGGCGGGCCGGCCCTTGTTCTTTGGGATCCCACCACGAGGTGATGTAGCCGTCGCGCTCGAGTTGCCGGAGTGCCCGATAGACCGTCCCCGGGTCGGAGACCACCGCGAAGTTTTCCTTGAGCGCCTTCATAATCTCGTAGCCGTGAAGATCAAGATCTTTGAGCATCACGAGCAACCAGGCCATGAGATAGTTCTTCGGCGTCCCGCGCGGAGGGAGCCCGGCGTCTTTGCCCCGGGCGGCGTCGGTCTCGTTCTTCATCTCTTGGGTTCGTATGATAGTGGCATTTTACACATATGTGGAGCATGGGTCAACGGGGAAAGTCGGACCTCAGGCTGCCGTCCCTTCGTCCCGGGCGACTCGAGCTGCGGAACCCGCGCCGGCCGCGGCCGCCGCGACGTCGGTCACGAGGACGACGGCCTGACCGTCGACGACCTTCACCCCGTCCTGATTCCAGCACTCGGTCAGCAGGGTAAGGACGCCTTTCTCGGCGCGATATTTCGAAACGGTCACCGTCGCAGTGATCGTGTCGCCAAGATAGACCGGAGCGAGGAAGCTGACGTTCTGGCTCAGGTACACGGTCCCGGGCCCCGGGAACTTCGAGCCGAGGATCGCCGAAATGTACGAAACCGCCAGCATTCCGTGGGCGATCCGTCGCCCGAATCGAGTGTGCGCGGCGTAGGCTTCGTCGAGGTGGACGGGGTTGTCGTCGCCGCTGACCTCGGCGAACGCCTCGACCTCGGCGGCGGTCACCGTGCGCATGAGCGAGGCACTAAGGCCTTCCTTGAATTCCATTGGGCGGAGCCTTCCTTTTTCGGGGATAGACGTCCTCGGCATTTTGCAACTATATGGTTGCCGCAAAGGGAACGTTCTAAGCGAGGAAAGCGGTAGCACGGGCTGAATCTTAGGCAAGCCTAATAGTCAATCTTAGGAGAGCCTCTGAAGCCTCTTACCCTCCTCGCCGCTGCGCTGCTCATCGGGGCGGCGCTCGCCGAACGAACGCCCGCGACCGCGCTGCCGATCTTCGCGCACCGCTACGGGGTGACGTGTCAGACCTGCCACTCGATCGTCCCCGAGCTCAACGATTTCGGGGCCGCGTTTCGGGACGCGGGATTCCGGTGGCCGGCAGCCGTGCCGACGC
>JAFAMS010000160.1 GCA_019233165.1 Vulcanimicrobiota bacterium
CAGGTTTTCGACCGCAAGGTGCGCCATGCGGTTGCGCGTCTCGACCGTGGCGCTGGCGATGTGCGGAGTCACGATCGCGTTTTCGAGCGCGAGGAGAGGGTGATTCGGCGGTAGCGGCTCGGGATCGGTGACGTCGGTTGCGGCGCCGGCGATCTGCTTCGTGACGAGCGCTTCGTAGAGCGCCTGCGTGTCGACGATCCGTCCTCGCGCGCCGTTTACGAAGAACGCGGTCGGTTTCATGAGGTCGAACTCGCGCGCGCCGAACATTCCCTTCGACTCCGCGCTCAGCGGGATCATCACGACGACGCAATCGGCCTCGCGCAGCAGGTCGTCGAAGGCGAGATAGCGCGCCCCGAGCTCGCCGTCGTCGGCGCGGCGATGCCGGTTGTAATAGGCGATCTCCATCCCCGCGGCGCGGGCGCGGCGCGCGATCGCGCTCCCGATCGCGCCGAGGCCTACAATTCCTAGAATCTTCCCCGCCGGATCGACGGCGAGCGGCGGCTGGTCCTCCATCCACTTGCCGGTCCGAACCCAGTCGATCCCTCGCAGAATGTCGCGCATGATCATGACCACGAGACAAAAGACGAGATCGGCGACCGTCTCGGTGAGCGAGCCGCGCGCATTCGAAAACGGGACCCCTCGCTTCTTGAGCTCCGCAAGGTCGACGAGATCGTAGCCGACCGACTTACTCGCGATCACGCGTGCCCGCGGCGCACTGTCGAGGAACGCGGCGTCGACGCGGAGCTCGGAGTCGAGGTAGACCCCGTCGGCTTCGGCGAGTCGCTCGAAGGGGATGATCTCTGCAGCCGCCTCGAGGCGCGCTTTCGCGCTCGGGGTTATCGACGAAGCAACGACCACTTTGTAAGCGCTCATCGACCGGGAACTCGGTCGTGAGTCACCAAAGTCCTGCGCGTGACGCTCGCACTCTTGGCCTTGCTCTCCACGCACGCGTTAGCTCGCACCGACTATACGCCGCCGTTACCCTGGCCTCGCGTCGACCACGTCGTCGTCGTGGTCGAAGAGAACAAATCGTTCGGCGAGATCGTCGGAAACCCGCAGGCGCCGTACATCAACCTGCTCGTCCGCGACGGCGCGCTGTTCACGCGGTCGTACGGCGTGACGCATCCGAGCTTACCGAACTATCTGGCGCTCTTTGCCGGGATCACGAACGACAACGGCGACGGCTGTCCCGCGACCGGGATCTCGGCGCGCGCGCCGAACGTCGCCGCCGAGCTCTTTGGGACGCGTCGAGCCTTCGCCGGTTACGCGGAATCGATGCCCCATTTGGGCTTTACGGGCTGCTGGTACGGGACGTACGCGCGAAAACACGCACCCTGGGTCGAGTTCGCGAACGTACCCCCTAACGCGAGCTTGCCGTTCAAGGCGCTCCCGCCTTACGACAAGCTTCCGACGCTCGCGATGATCGTTCCGAACGTGAACAACGACATGCACGACGGGACGATTGAAATGGGCGACGCTTGGCTCGAAAAGAACATCGCACCGCTCTTGGCATGGGGACGGACGCACAACACGCTTTTCGTGCTGACTTGGGACGAAGGCTACGATCGCGACAACCACATCCCGACGATCTTCTTCGGACCGATGGTGAAACCGGGGCGCTACGCGCGACGGATCACCCACTACACCGTGCTGGCGACGCTCGAGGAGGTTCTCGGCGTCGCGCCGACCGGGCGGGCGGCGCGGGAGACGCCGATCAGCGATTGTTGGCGCTAACGTCCCGAAGCGCTTGGTCGAAGCGCGTCAAGATCGAATAGCGGTGGATCAGCAAGAGGCTCGATGAATCGGCCGCATTTCCCCAGTCTTCGGTGAACCCCAGCTCGTAGCCGCTCTCGTGCGCGAGCCGCGCGAGGCGTTCGTCGTAGTTGTCTTCCGGATAGACGAGCGCGTACACCGGCTTCCGGAGCCGCGTCTCGAGCGAGCTCTTCGAGAGTTTCAGCTCGTGAACGACCGCAGAATCGGAGAGCGCGCGCAGATCGGGCGGATGATTCGCGGTAAGGCTCTGGACATCGATCGATCCGCTGCGGACCATCTCCTGGAGTTGCGGCCAAGTGTTGTGACGCTTCGTCGTCGTCTTTCCGACGAAGTTCGTGTGGACGAAGAGCGTCGCCGGGAAGCCATACGTGCGAAGCAGTGGGAACGCGTTCGCGTAGATCCCCCAGCCGTTGTCGTCGAAGGTGAGGACGAGCGGTTTTTCCGGGAGCGGCGTACCGCGTTCGAGGTGCTCGCGCAGAGTTTGGAGTGGGACGACGTGAAAGCCGCCGGCGCGGATTGCATCGAGCTGAGCCTTGAACGTCGCGAGCGGCGTGTCGAACCAAACTTCTTTCTGGGGAACGACGTCGTGCCAGACGAGGACCGCGACGTACGGCATTCGCGCTGCCGGGGCGACCGTCGGGAGCGGGGCGGCGGCGAGCAAGAGAGCAAGCGCGACGAGGTTGACCATTGTCCTACCTGATGGTACCTTTCGGAAGGCTCTTTCCTCCGTGACTAGATCTCTCGCCGCAGTCTTCGTCGTCGCGATCCTCGTCGCGTTCGTAATCGGGATTCACTCCCGGCTCGAGAACGCGTTTTTTGCGTGGCTCGTCCAATCGAAGACCGGTGCCGACGCGGTCGCCGATGGCGTAACCTTCGGCGGCGATGGGTTCGTCGCGACCAACCTGCGGGTGACGAATCCGGAAAAAACGGTTACGCTCGAGGCGCCGAGCGCGCTCGTCCGGCTCGACTGGAGCACGAACGTCCGCGCGATCCGCCTCACGGAACCTCACGTCGTTTTGCAGCGCGACCACGCACGGGACGACCTGAGTGCGATCGCGGGCAGCATCGTCCGCCTAACGAAGGAAGGCGAGCTTTCATTCCTCGTACACGACGGCTCTCTCGAGATCGCTCGCAGCCACGGCTCGCCGCCAACCCTCGTCGTGAAGGGAATCGAAGCCGACCTTCACCGTTCCGAGGCAGAGTTTTCGTACGAGGCTCGGGCACTCGTCATGAGTGACGGCGCGCCCTATCCGATCTCCGCGAGCGGAACGCAGGAGGGGACGCACACGGAGGTGACGTGGCAAGCCGAAGCGTTGCCGCTCGCGCCGCTGCTCGATCTCGCGAACGTCCCCGGACTCGTCCCTAGAGGCGGGATCTTGCGCCAATTCTCGGCGTCGTCCGCCGGCGGTCGCGCGATTATCGAGGACGGACGGTTCGCGCTCGGCGAGCCGGCGCACGAAATCTCCAGTCTGCGCGGAAACGTCGCGTTCTCGGACGGCGGTATCGCCTCGCCGAAGCTCGCGGGCAAACTCGACGGCGCTCCGCTCGAGATGCTCGGGCGGCTTGAAGGGAAAGACGTTGCGGCGTTTGCGCGCCTATTGCTCGGCGTCGCCGCCGAGCCGAATTTGCAGGAAGCGCGGCTCGAAGCGACCGCACCCGGAGTTGCATTCGCCAAGTATCGCCTGCAATCGCCGACGGTCGGCAAGCTCGCGATCCACGTCGCCTGCGTCAATCCCGACGATCCGACGATCAGTTTGAACACCGTCTTGGCCGGCGATCACGTTACGTCGGGGGGCGAGCGCACCTCGACGATGGGGCAGCGCACGGGCGCGGTCCTGGGGCTCGACGGCGATTATT
>JAFAMS010000214.1 GCA_019233165.1 Vulcanimicrobiota bacterium
CGGCACGTTTTTCGGCGTCCTGATCGCGGTCGGGCTCTACCATCTCCTGATGTATCTGCTGCTGCGCAATCGCGAGCTGCTCGCGTACGCGGTCTACGTGGCGGCCCTGGTCGCCGAAGAGCTCGTGCGCACCGGCTACGCCGCCGCATTCATTTGGCCGACGCTCGCGCCGAATTATGGAGCGATCTCGTCGCTCACGTTCGCGTTCTTGGCCGGGGCGTCGTTCTGGTTCTTTACTTCGTTTCTTCAAATGCGCGAGGTCGCGCCGCGCTCGTACCGCATCGTTGCGGCTTTGACGGCGGTCGTAATTGCGATCACGCTTGCGGCGGGGATCGCCGGGGGCGAGACGGTGCTGACCGGGATCCAGCTGCTCTCGCTCTTGACGCTCTTCGCCGTTTTCATCGTCGCACTCGACCGCGCGCGCCGGGGCGACCGTGCCGCGCGCTATTTCATCATCGCCTTCTCGGGCGTGCTGGGCGGGGCGGCGCTTTACGTCTTCGGGGGGATCCTCTGGTTCGGACGGCTCGTCGTCGACGTCGGCTTCGAGCTCGGGACGGCGTTCGAGGCGATCGCGCTTGCGCTCGGGCTCGCCGACCGGATCAAACGCGCGAACGAGGAGCGGGATGCCGCGCAGCGCAGGATCATCGAGGAGACGCGCAGCCTCAACGTCGCGTACGCGCGATTCGTCCCGCGCGAGTTTCTCGAGCTGCTCGGGAAAGAAGACGTTCGCGACGTCCGGCTCGGCGATCAGGTGCAGCGCGAGATGACGGTGCTCTTCAGCGACATCCGCTCGTTTACGTCGCTCTCCGAGAAGATGATGCCCCGCGAGAACTTCGAGTTCATCAACGGCTACCTCGAGCGGGTCGGGCCGATCGTGCGGCAGCACCGCGGGGTGATCGACAAGTACATCGGCGATGCGATCATGGGGCTCTTCCCGTCCGGCGCCGACGATGCGCTCCGTTGCGCGATCGCGCTCCAGCGGGAAGTCGCCGCGATCGCGGTCGAGCGCGGCGCTCGAGGGCTTATCCCGATCGCGGTAGGGGTGGGGCTGCACACCGGTTCGCTGATGCTCGGGACGATCGGCGAGAGCGAGCGGATGGACGGGACCGTGATCGCCGACGCAGTGAACCTGGCCTCGCGGATGGAGGGGCTTACGAAAACCTACCGCGCCGGCATCTTGCTCACCGACGAGACGCGCGCGAGGCTCGCCGACCCGAACAAGTACGCCCTTCGTTTCCTGGGGCGCGTCGCCGTAAAAGGGAAGGCCCACGGCGTCGGAGTCTATGAGGCGTGCGACGCCGAGCCGCCGGCGCGCCTGGAAGCCAAGGGACGAACCCGCGAGGATTTTGCGCTCGGCGTCGCCCGAATCGCGGAGGGGCGCTTCGATGAGGCGGTCGCCGCCCTTGAAGCGGTTCTGGCGTTCGATCCTGGGGACGGCGCAGCGGCATATCTGTGCGAGCGTGCCGGGGAGCTCCGCGCGACCGGCGGGGGCGGAGCGTGGGACGGGGTCGACCACGTCACAACCAAGTAGGCGTCCGCACCGGTAGGCAGGCGCCGCTCGGTCCCAGAAGGAGGGCGGACGAACCTGCTTGTGGCGCGCCTTGACGCTCCACCGGGCGCGTGATACGCTACCCGCCTATGCCGCTCGGCTAGCGCGCGGGACGCGTAGAGCGAGGTCTCATCCCGAATCGGGACGACCTTGCCTTTTTGCGTTTGAGAGCGCGAGCGGTGACGGCGGCACGGCACGAGCGGTTTCCTTTTAAGAAGAGTAGATGGCGACGAAGGCGACGACGACCCCAAAGACGAGCAAAGCGGCTGGCGCGAAGAGCACGAGAAGCAAGAAAACAAAAGGTGACGGAAGCGTAGGGAACGGTTCGAGCGGCGCGACGCTCCCGATCTCGACGTTTCAAGTAAGCGCGGAAGCATTCACGGTACCGACGGCGCCGGATCCCGGTCCGAAGCGCGCGCGCCACAGCTTTGCGAAAATCCCGAACGTTCTCGATCTTCCCGACTTGATCGAGCTGCAGAAAGCTTCGTTCAAGTGGTTCATCGGCGACGGTCTCAAAGAGGCGTTCGAATCGATCTCTCCCATCAAGGATTTCACCGGTAACCTCGTCCTCGAGTTCGGCGAGCACAGCCTCGGCGAGCCGAAATACTCGGTCGAAGAGTGCCGCGAGCGCGACATGACCTACAGCGCGCCGCTTCGGGTGCGCGTACGGCTCATTACCGCCGAGTCCGGCGAGATCAAGGGTATCCCGGACCAAGAGATCTTCATGGGCGATTTCCCGCTCATGACCGACAAAGGGACGTTCATGATCAACGGCGCGGAGCGCGTGATCGTGAGCCAGCTCGTCCGCTCGCCAGGCGTCTATTTCTCGCAGGACGTCGACACCAACAACCGGCCGACGTTCAATGGCACGATCATCCCGAACCGCGGCGCCTGGATCGAGTTCGAGACCGACAACGGCACCAAGAACGACGAGACCGAGGGCACGATCGGGGTTCGGATCGACAAGAACCGCAAGATCTACATCTCGACCTTCATTCGCGCTCTGTCGCGGCCGGATCT
>JAFAMS010000233.1 GCA_019233165.1 Vulcanimicrobiota bacterium
CGTCGGAGCGCACCGCCGAGCGGATCGGCGTCTTGCACGCCAGCCCGGCGAGACCGTTGATCCCCATCGAGCACGAGCCGCAAATCGCGGAGCGGCAGGATCGCCGGAAGGAGATCGAACCGTCGACGTCGGCTTTAGCCGCCTCGAGCGCGTCGAGGACGGTCAGCGTCTCGTCGATCGCAATCGTAACGGTTTCGCGCCGAGGCTCGGCGTCGACGGCTTCGTCGTAGCGAAAGAGATCGAGTTTCAGATCGATTTGAGCCATGATCAGTAGGTTCTCACGGTCGGTTGCCACTTGGTGAGGACGACGCCGCGCGAATAGTCCGCTCGCGGTCCGTTGTCCGTCCTATACATCAGCGTGTGTTTCATCCATTTTTCGTCGTCGCGCTCGGCGAAGTCCGTGCGGGCTTGTGCACCGCGCGATTCTTGCCGGTTGAGCGCGCCGAGCGCGATCGGCTCGGCGATCTCGGCGAGGAACTGCGTTTCCAGCGTCCCCACCAGATCCGTGTTGAACGTCTTGGACTTGTCCATCACGGTCATGTTTTTCGCCGCCTCGCGCACCTCGGCGAGGGCCGAGACGGCCTGCTTGAGTTGCGCCTCGTTGCGGAAGATGAAGACGTCTTCCGACATCACGGCGTTCATCCGTTTGCGCACGGCGGAGTGCCGTTCGCCTTTGCTGCGGGCCATGAGCTCGGCGATCCGGTCCTTTTCGGCTTTGAGCGTTCGCTCGGAGGGACGAACCTCGCCGACCTTCTTGGCGTACGCGGCCGCGTGTTGCGCCGAGCGTGCGCCGAAGACGATCGTCTCGAGCAGTGAGTTTCCTCCCAAGCGGTTGGCACCGTGGACGCTGACGCAGGCGCACTCACCCGCGGCGTAGACGCCCGGCATCTGCGTGGCGCCGAATTTGTCGGTCGCGACGCCGCCCATCTGATAGTGCATCCCCGGCAGAATCGGAATCGGCGTCTCGATCGCGTCCTTTCCGGTCGCGTCGAGCGCGAGCTCGCGAATCTGCGGAAGGCGTTCCAAGATCTTCTCGCGGCCGAGATGCCGAAGGTCGAGCAGGATGCAGCCGTCGACGCCGCGGCCGGCTTGAATCTCCGTCCATTCTGCGCGCGAGACGACGTCGCGCGAGGCTAACTCGCCTTTGTTCGGCGCGTATTTGAACATGAACCGTTCGCCGTCTTTGTTGAGCAGGAACGCGCCTTCGCCGCGCGCGGCCTCGGAGAGCAGCACGCCGTTCTCTTTGAGCGAGGTAGGATGGAATTGCACGAACTCCATGTCCATCAATGGGAGCCCGGCACGATACGCGATCGCCATTCCGTCGCCGGTCGAGGCGTAGCCGTTCGTCGTCTTCGCGTAGACGCGGCCAAGGCCGCCGGTCGCAAAGATCGTCGCCTTCGCGGTGACGAGCTCGAGCTCGCCGTTGCGCATGTTGTACGCGACGACCCCGGTTCCGATCCCATCTTCGACGGCGAGCGCCGTCGCAAAATACTCTTCGTACACCTTGACGCCGAACCGTTCGAGCTGCTCCCAGAGCGTATGCAGGATGACGAGTCCGGTGACGTCGGCCGAGTAGCAGGTGCGCGGCGAACCGGCGCCGCCGAAAGGCCGCTGCGCGATCCGCCCGTCGGGCATGCGCGAGAAGATACAGCCGCGATGCTCGAGCCAGATGATCTGGCGCGGTGCGTCCTCGCACATCGCTTCGACGGCGTCCTGGTCGGCGAGATAATCGGAGCCCTTCACGCAGTCGAACGCGTGGTTCTCCGGGCTGTCGTCCTCGCGGTTTCCGAGCGCCGCGTTGATCCCGCCTTGTGCGGCTCCGGAGTGGCTGCGGACGGGATGCATCTTCGAGACGATCGCTACGTCGGCGCCGTGCTCGGCGGCCTCGACGGCCGCCCGCATGCCCGCAAGTCCGCCGCCTATAACGACGACGTCGTGCTTGATCAAGGTCTAGTCCTTCCTCTTATATCCCGGGTCTTGCGCACCGTTCTCCATAGTAGCACCGCGGGGACGGACCCCCCACGACGTACGTCGGACGCTCAGGGGACGGTCGGCTGTGCCAGCCCCGCCGCGATGGTATCGAACAAGAGATAGCGGTTCTTCCCGAGCTGTTTGGCGTGGTAGAGCGCGGTATCGGCCGAGCGGAAAAGCGACGGAGCGTCGGTCCCATCGTTGGGGAAGATCGCGCCGCCGGCGGAAGCGCGGACCGCGTGTTTGCCGAGGTTGTAGAAGATGCGGTCCAATCCGCGCAGGGCCGCCGAGCGATTGGTGTTGGTCATGACGATCACGAACTCGTCGCCCGCGTAACGCGCGACGATGTCGCCTTTACGAGCGCTGTTTTGGAGGACGTCGGCGAGCTCCCGGAGGGCTTCGTCGCCCGCTCCGTGGCCGCCGGTGTCATTGATGTGCTTCAGATCGTCGAGATCGAAGATGATGTAGGACAAATGCGCGTTATAGCGCTCGGCGTTGTGCAGCTCGCGATCGAGCATCTGCTCGAGCGCGCGCCGGTTCAAGAGCCCTGTAAGGGGATCGGTCATCGCAAGGCGTTGCGTCTCCGTAAGGAGCTGCGCGTTCTCGATCGCAATTGCCGCTTGCGAGCCGAAGTCGATCAGCATCCGTAGCTGAAAGTCGGTGATCGCGGCATTCGGCGGGTCCTCGACGAAGAGAACGCCGCGGACGATGTCGCGGCTGATCAACGGGACCAGCGCGTAAGCGCCTTTCGAGCCGGGGATCGGCGACTCGCCGTCGCCCGGTACGCCGAGGTGGTAGTCCAGACGCTTGTCGATGATGTCGCGCAGCGCGGGCGTCTCGCGAAAATCGCCGGACCGCGCCGGAACCACCAGGCCCTCGGCATTGGTTTCGAGTCTGCGGCGCGGTCGCGAGTCGACCAAGTCGAAGAGGATCACCCTTCGAAAACGAAGCGCCTCTTGAACCCCGCGAAGCACGATGGAGAGGATGTCGTCGATCTCGAGGCTCGAGTTGATCGTCGAAAGAACTTGCTGGAAGACGAGCAGCTCGGCGTTTTCGGCCGCCAACTCCGTCCGCTCGCTCTCGACTTCGGCGAGCCGAGTTTCCAGCTCGGCGATCCGGGCTCGCAGCGCGCCCGCGTCGGACGCAGAGACTAACGCATCGGACACGCCTGCTCCTTAGCGAAAGAGGCCTGAGGCGCGTCCGATTCGGAGAGCTCCGAGGGCAGTCCTACACCACGAACGAACCTACTTGAGCGAATTGAACTCATTCGTCCATCTGCACGTGCACAGCGAGTACTCGTTGCTTGACGGTGCATGTCGCGTCGATGCGCTGTGCCGGCGCTCGGCTGAGGATGGGGCGCCGGCGATCGCGCTCACGGACCATGGCGTCATGTTCGGCGCCATGGAGTTCTACTACGCGGCACGGGATCACCGCCTCACGCCGATCGTCGGGTGCGAAGCCTACATCGCTCCACGAGGGCGCCTCGACCGCACGGTCAGAGATGAGGCCCACGTCACACTTTTGGCCGCCGACCTGGTGGGTTACCGGAACCTGGTCGCGCTCATCTCCAAAGGCTTTTTGGAAGGCTACTACTACAAACCAAGGATCGATCTGGAG
>JAFAMS010000269.1 GCA_019233165.1 Vulcanimicrobiota bacterium
GGCCCGCTGATCGACTACGCGCCGCTCATCAAGCTCGGCGAGAACGAGGTCAACACCCAATACGACATGGGGTGGATCGAGAAGATCGGCCTGCTCAAAATGGACTTTCTCGGTCTGCGCAACCTGACCGTGATGAAGAACGCCGCCGAGGAGATCCGGCGCACGACGAACCCCGGCTTCGTTCTGGAAAAAATTCCGGACGACGACCGTAAGACGCTCGAGATGTTGGGCCGCGGCGAAACCGTGGGTGTCTTCCAACTCGAATCCGAGGGGATGAAGCGCGTCGTTGCCGAGCTGCGGCCGAGCTCGTTCGACGACATCGTTGCGCTCGTTGCGCTGTACCGTCCGGGGCCGATGGAGTGGATTCCGCAGTATATCAGCAACAAGCACGGGCGAACGAAACCGAAGTACCTCCATCCCAAGCTCGAGCCTATTCTGGCGGACACGTACGGCTTGCCGGTGTACCAGGAGCAAGCACTGCAGCTCGCGCGCGAGATCGCCGGCTTCACGATGTCTGAGGCCGACGAGCTCCGAAAAGTCATCGGAAAGAAGCTCAAGGATCAGGTGCCGATCTATCGCGAGCGGTTCATCACGGGGGCCGTCAACAACGGCATCGACCGCCGCTTGGCCGAGGAAGTTTTTGCCTTCATCGAACCCTTTGCGGGATACGCCTTCAATAAGGCGCACTCCGTAGCGTACGGCTGGATCGCCTATCAAACGGCTTATCTCAAGGCGAACTATCCGCTCCAGTATCTCTCGGCGCTGATGACGTCGGTCAAAGACAAGACCGACAAGCTGGTCGAGTACATCGACGAAGCGCGCAAAGTCGGGATCCCGGTGTTACCGCCAAACGTGAACGAGTCGATGGTCGACTTTGCATCGGTCGATGCGGAGGGTACCGGGCAAATTCGCTTCGGGCTCGCCGCGATCAAGGGGGTCGGCGAAGCCGCGGTCGTTGCGATCCTCGAAACCCGGGAGCGGGACGGCAAGTTCGCCGACATCTTCGATCTCGCGAAGAGGGTCGATCCGAAACACGTGAATCGGCGCGTCCTCGAGGCGCTCGTCAAATCCGGCGCCATGGACGCCTTGCCCGGCAATCGCGCGCAGCTGCTCGACGCGATCGACGCCGCACTCGACCTGGCCTCCGCGACCGCCCGCGAGCGCGAGCTCGGGCAATTCTCGCTCTTCGGTGAGTCGACGCAGGCCGAAACGATCGCGCCGCGATTGCGCAACCTCGCCGCACCGCCGACGATGGAGATCCTGGCGTGGGAGCGCGAGACGCTCGGGGTCTTCCTTTCGGGACATCCCCTCGCCGACGTTGCGGAGGCGCTCGCGCGCAGCGGCGCGATCCCGATCCGCGAAGCGAAGGCACGGGTCGCGGCGGCGAGCGACGACGAGAGCGTGACCGTCGTCGCCGGGTTGCTCACGCATGTGCGCCGGACGATGACGCGGGCGCAGTCGCAGATGCTGATTGCAACGCTCGAGGATATGAGCGGGAGCATCGAATGTCTCGTCTTTCCGAAGAACTACGATGAGCTGCAGGCGGCGTTCGTCCAAGATGAGATCGTGATCGCCACGGGGCGCGTCCGCGTCCGCGAGCGGCCGGGGAATCAGGCGCCCGCGGAAGCGCCGGCCGAGCCGTCGCTCCAGGTTTCGGCCGTGACGCCGTTCGAGCGGCGCCGTCCCGCCCCGTCCTCGCCGGGGTGGCATTTGGTCCCCGGCCGGCGCGAGCAGATCGACGAGCTGGCAGCGCTCTGTGCTGAGTTTCCGGGTAACGTTCCGATCGTTCTCCATTTCGGCGCGGATTCGCGATTGATGCAAAAGGGGATAAGCGCCGGCGCCGGCGTGCGCGCCTCGCTCGAGCGGATCTTCGGCGGCGCGAACGTCCGCGAAGGGCCGCCGTAATGCGCCTCCCCGCCGGAGTTCGCGACTGGCTTCCCGACGAGCTCGCGCGCAAGCGCGAGATCGAGCAGAAGATCCGCGCCGTCTTCGGCCGCTGGTCGTATCAGGAAGTGCAGACCCCGGGGTTCGAGCGCTTTGAGGTGCTCGAGTTCGGTCTAGGCGAAGCATTGACCGATCAGACGTTCCGCTTTTCGGACCGCCGCGCGAACGCGCTCGCGCTTCGGCCGGAGATGACGACACCGATCGCGCGGCTGGTCTCGACGCGGATGCGTGAGGATCCGCTTCCATTGCGTCTTTCATACGTTGCGCCCGCGTATCGCTACGAGGAGCCGCAAGAGGGCCGGATGCGCGAGTTCACGCAGGCCGGTGTCGAGCTGATCGGTTCGGCGGACGTCGACGCGGACGCCGAGGTCCTGTTCATGGCGGTCGAGGCGCTCGACGCCGTCGGTCTCTCGGATGCGTGCTTCGACATCAACGACGCGAACGTCGTCGACGGGGTTCTGGCGACGCTGGAGATACCGGAGGCTCGTCGAAAGGAGTGCAAGGCGCTGATCGGCGAGCGCAACGTCGTCGCACTGCGGCGGTTCGAAGAGCCGCGTCTCGTCGAGTACGCGATGCTTCGCGGCGAGCGCGACGCCTTGGAACGTGCCCGGCCTCTTTGCGGAACTCCCGCGTCACGCGCTGCGCTCGAGCGGCTCCGGGACGTTCTGGATCGCGCGGCGACGCTCGGAATCGGGAGTCGTGTGAACGTGGACTTCGCGCTGTTGCGCGACCTCGAATACTACACGGGGTTCGTTTTCGAGGGCTACGTCGACGAGCTGGGATTCTCGCTCTGCGGAGGCGGCCGGTACGACAACCTTCTCCCGCGCTTCGGCTTCGACGTGCCGGCGATCGGCTGGACGGCGGGGACCGAACGCCTCTTGATCGCCCTCGAGCGGCGCGGTCGGCATCTCGAGCGCAAGCGTCCCCGAATCGATCTTCTCGTCGCCGGTTCCGACGTCGTCGCGGCGCGCGAGCGCGCGGCGGGGAACGTCGTTCGCTTCGCATCGGGCGAGCTCAGCGACGAGGCGCTGATCGCCGACGCGCGCGCGCACGGGATCGCTCGGATTCTCGTCGCACGCAATGGAAAGATTCGCGAGCTCAAGGTTCGCAAAGCGCCGCCGCCGCCTGCCGAGACGGTCCATCCGTTCGGTGAGGCGCCGCATTGAGCCTGACGATCGCCGTTCCCAAGGGAGCGCTGTTCGACGACGCAATCGCGCGTCTCGCCGCTGCGGAAATCGCCGTCCCCGACGATGCCGGGAGGCGTCTTACGGTCGGCGCGCGCGCGAAGGACGGCGAGACGGTCGAGCTGCTGTTTCTGCGTCCGAGCGACGTCCCGGCATACGTCGAATTCGGAGCGGCGGACTGCGGGATCGTCGGGAAAGACGTGTTGTGGGAGACCGATCGTCACGTCGCGGAGCTCGCCGATTTGAGCTTCGGCGCGTGCCGGCTCGTCGTCGCAGCGCGTCGCATCGATCGCTATCACGAAGGCGCGGCGCTTCCGACGTTCCTGCGCGTCGCCACAAAATACGTGCGCTCCGCGGAGACGTTTTTCTCCGAGCGCGATCTCCCCGTCGAGATCATCCCGCTTCACGGCTCGGTCGAGCTCGCGCCGCTCGTAGGGCTGGCGGATCTCATCGTCGACTTGACGCAGACCGGGAACACGCTGCGCGAGCACGACTTGGTGATCGTCGACGAGATCGATCGCTCGACGGCGCGCTTTGTCGTGAACCCGATCCGTTTTCGTGCCAAGTACGCGGAATTGTGCGGGCTGCTCGAGCGACTGGGCGTCGAGGCGACGGCGACGGCGTGAGCGGTCCGCAGATCGTCGACGCGCGCGATCGCGATGCGCTCGTGCCGCTCTATACCGGCGGGTGGGATCCCGGCTCCGAAATCGTCGAAGGCGTTCGCGCGATCCTCGCGGGCGTCCGCGAGAGCGGCGATCCGGTCCTCGTCGAGCTGACGCGGCGTTTCGACGATCCGGCTTTCACGCTCGAGCGGTTGCGCGTCGAGATCCCGAGTCCGCAAGCGGCACGGCGTCTCGTTCCGAGCGAGGTCGCCGAAGGTTTGACGCTCGCGCGCGAGCGCGTCGCGAGCTTTCACGAGAAGCAGCGCGCCGCCGACGTCGCGTACGTGGAGTCCGACGGGACGCGGTACGGGCTCGTTACCCACCCGTTGCGGGCGGTAGGGGCTTACGTGCCGAGCGGGACGGCACCGCTCCCGTCGTCGGCGATCATGACGGTCGTCCCCGCGAAGCTCGCCGGCGTCGAGCGCGTCGCCGTCGCCTCGCCGCCGTCGGCGAAAACGGGGCAGGTCAATCCGGCCGTCGTCTTCGCCTGCGCGCTCTGCGGCGCCGACGAGCTGTATGCCGTCGGCGGCGCCCAGGCGATCGCGGCCTTTGCGTTCGGGACGCAAACGATCGCGCGCGTCGACAAGATCGTCGGTCCGGGGAACGTTTGGGTAACGGAAGCGAAGCGTCAGGTCTTGGGCTCGGTCGGGATCGACGGTCTTGCGGGCCCTTCCGAGGTCTTGGTCGTCGCCGACGCTTCATCGCGGGCCGAGTACGTCGCCGGCGAGATGCTCGCACAAGCCGAGCACGATCCCCGCGCGCGCGTCGCAGCGGTTTCGACGGATCGCGCAATCTTGGAGCGTGTCGCGGACGTCCTTGCGGGTGCTCGCGCAGTCGCCGGACGCGACGAGATCGTCGCGCAGGTCTTAGCAAAGCGCGCGTATCTGATCCACGCGCACGACGACGAGGAAGTCCTCGAAGTGATCGAGCGCTTTGCCCCCGAGCATCTCTCGATTCAAACGCACGCTCCGCACGCGCTCGTCGAACGCGTCCGCTGCGCCGGCGCGATCTTCATCGGTCCCGAAACGCCGGTCGCCGCCGGCGATTACATCGCAGGAACCAATCACGTGTTGCCGACCGCCGGCGCCGCGCGCTTCGCGTCGGGCCTGCGGCTCGCGGATTTCACGCGCACCACCGCGATCGTCGAGAACAGTGCCCAGCGGATGCGCAGCGACGCGCCGGTCCTCGAACGGCTCGCGCTCTTCGAGGGGCTTCCCGGGCACGCCCGGACCGCTCGGATGCGCGCGTGAGCGAGATCCGGCTCCTCGCCCTCGACCTTGACGGAACGTTGATCGCCGCGAAGGATTTGCGCGTCTCGGAAAACGTGAAGGCTGCGATTGCGCGAGCGCGTGACCGCGGAGTCGCAATCACGCTCGTCACCGGGAGGATGTTCGAAGCCGCCCTCCCTTTTGCCGAGGCGATCGGGATCGACGGCCCGATCGTCTGTTATCAGGGTGCCGCGACGTATCGCGTCGGGACGCGCGAACGGCTCGCACACGTTCCCGTCCCGATCGCGCTCGGCCGCCGGATTTTCCGGCGCGCGCGTGTCGACGGCGTCCGCGCGCTCGGATACCTCGACGACCGGCTTTACTCCGAGGCCGACGACGCGTATACGCGTTGGTACACGGATCTTGCCGGCGTTCGAGCGCACATCGTCCCTTCGCTGGAGGAGTTGTTCGCGAAGCAGTCCTCGACGAAGATCAATTGCGTCCTGGAAGCCGAACGCGCCGCCGCGTACGCCGACGAAGTTCGCGCGAGCGTCGGCTCGGCGGCGTACGTCACGCGCAGCAATCCGGAATACGTCGAAGTGCTCAGTCCGGACGTCGACAAGGGCCGCGCGCTCGCGCTCGTCGCGAGCTCCTACGGTACCACGCTCGAAGCGACGATGGCGATCGGCGACTCTTGGAACGATATCCCGCTCCTCGCCGCCGCCGGACTTGGCGTAGCGATGGGGAGCTCGCCGCCGGAGCTTTTGGCGGCCGCTGACGCGACGGTAGGGAGCGTCGAGGACGACGGCGTCGCCGAAGCGATCGACCGTTTCCTCATCGCAGGCGGCGGCGCGCGATGAGCGTTCGCGTCCGCCGGCGCTCGAAGCCCTCGCTTCTCGTCCGCCTCCGGATCTTCTGGGTGTTCATCGCGGTTGCGCTCGCCGCCGCCGCATACGCAGGCTACGTGCTGGCGACGTGGCCGGGATTCAACGCGACGTCGGTCGTCGTCGATGGGAACAAGCACGTCTCTTCCGACGAGATCCTCGCACGCGCCGCGATCCCGCGCGACCGCAACATATGGCTGGTCGACAAGCGCGGTGCCGAGCGCCGCGTCGAGGCGCTCCCGTGGATCGAAAGCGCGCGCATCCATCGCTCGTTGCCTGCGGCAGTGACGCTCGTCGTCGCCGAACGCGTTCCGGCGGCATGCGCGCTCGCGGGAAGCGCGCGTTATCTCGTCGATGGCGAAGCGCACGTGCTCGCGACCGACTGCAACTGGCCGGCGCAACTGCTGGACGTTAGGTGGCCGCCGCTCGCGCAAGCGCAACGGCCCGGCGCCGTTCTCGACGCGCCTCGCCTGGAGCGGCTGCTGCGGGACGACGCCGTTTTGCGCGCGCAACATCTCGACCCGGCGACCGTCGGGATCGACCGGTTCGATGGGCTCGAGGTCACGCTTCGCGGCGGTCCGCTCGTACGGTTCGGCGACGACGCGGATTTGAGCGAGAAGGCCAAACTGGTCGAGCCGATCTTGCGGACCTACGCGGCGGAGGCTAAGGGGGTCGCGGTCGTCGACGTGCGCAGCCCGGCGGCCCCCGTCGTCGAGGAGCGGAAAAGACCCTAGTTATAGTAGGGTTTCCGGCCTAGACCCCCAATATGTTGGGGGTGACCTGGGTATCGTGAGAGCACAGACCGTCGCGGGCCTCGATATCGGCACGACCAAGACCTGTGCGGTCGTCGCCGCCTGCGGCCCCCAAGGCCTCGAGATCATCGGCGTCGGCGAAGCGCCCTCGGCGGGGATGCGCCGGGGCGTCGTGACCGACCTTGAAGAGACGGTGAGGTCGATCGAAGCCGCCACCGAGCGCGCCGAGCGCATGGCCGGCGTTCCGATCTCCCACGTCTACGTCGGCGTCACCGGCGAGCACATTCAGAGCACGAACAATCGCGGGATCGTCGCCGTCTCCGGCGAGGAGCGCGAGGTCGTCGCCGGCGACGTGAAACGCGTCCTCGACGCTTCGAAGATCATCAACCTCGCTGCCGAGCGGCAGATCATCCACGCGCTCCCGCGGCATTACACCGTCGACGGTCACGACGGCGTCACGGATCCGGTCGGGATGTCGGGCGGGCGTCTCGAGGTCGACACCCACATCATCACCGGCGGCGCGACGTTCATCGCGAACGTCCTCAAGTGCGTCCACCGTGCAGGACTCGAACCGGCCGGGCTCGTCTTCGAGCCGCTGGCATCCTCGGCCGCGACCTTACTCCCCGAAGAGAAAGTCGTCGGCGTCGTCTTGCTCGACATCGGCGGGGGAACGACGGACATCGCGGTCTACGCCGGCGGCGGCGCGCTGCACACCGGAACGATCCCCGTCGGCGGGAACATCTTGACGAACGACATCGCGCTCGGCCTCAAGACGAACTTCGCCGAAGCGGAGAACGTCAAGCGGGTCTACGGGACCGCGGCGAAGACGGAGACCGACGAAACGAGCTTCTCCGTCAAGACGCTCGACGGCCGGAACACGCGGATGGTCACGACGCAGGAATTGCGCGCGATCATCGAGCCGCGGATCGCGGAGCTCTTTCGCATGGTGCGCGCACAGATCGCCGAGCACGTGCCCAGAGACCAGATCCTCGGCGAAGTCGTATTGACCGGCGGCGGAGCGCGCTTGGCCGGAATCGATGCCGCGGCTGCCGAGATCTTCGCGCTTCCGACGCGGATCGGCTATCCCGCCACGCTCGCCGGTCTGACCGAGGCCGTCAAGCAACCCGAGTACGCGACCGCGGTCGGCCTCGTACTCTTCGGACCCAAAACCGAAAACGGAACGACGAACGGCGTACGTCGCGGCATCTTCGGCCGCGTCGGTGCGTGGCTCGGCGAGTTATGGAACTGAACGAACAACTTGGATTGAAACTGGAGGATTCAAAGCCGATGGCAGAGGCGAAACGTTTCGTCCCCGAACACGCCGCGACGATCAAGGTAATCGGACTCGGAGGCGGCGGCTGCAACGCCGTCAACCGCATGATCGAAGCCGGACTCGGCGGCGTCGAGTTCTATGCGGTCAACACCGACGTGCAAGCGCTGCGCGGCGTGAAGACCGACAACACCGTGCAGATCGGAACGGGGATGACGCGCGGGCTCGGCGCCGGCGCGAATCCGAATCTGGGCCGCGAGGCCGCCGACGAATCGCGCGAGGATCTCGCGATGATCCTCGACGGTTCCGATCTCGTCTTCTTGACCGCCGGGATGGGCGGCGGGACGGGGACGGGCGCCGCGCCGGTCGTCGCCGAGCTCGCGCGTGAATCCGGCGCGTTGACGATCGCGGTCGTCACGAAACCGTTCCAGTTCGAGGGGCGCAAGCGAATGCAGATCGCCGAGCGCGGGATCGCCGAGCTCGAGGCGAAGGTCGACACGCTGATCACGATCCCCAACGAGCGCATCCTGCAAATTATCGAGAAGAAGACGCCGCTCCAAGAGGCGTTCTCGTACGCCGATGACGTCCTTCGCCAGGGGATCGCGGGGATCAGCGACTTGATCACGCAGCCCGGGCTGATCAACCTCGACTTCGCGGACGTGAAGACGGTGATGACCGACGCCGGCTCGGCGATGATGGGGATCGGCGAAGGGACCGGCGAGCATCGCGCGGCCGATGCGGCGCAAAAAGCGATCGCGTCGCCGCTCCTCGAGACGACGATCGAAGGCGCGCGCGGCGTGATCTTCAACATCACGGGCGGAAGCGACATGTCAATGTACGAGGTGAACGAAGCCGCCGAGATGATCGCGCGCGCGGTCGACTCGGACGCTCAGATCATCTTCGGTGCGTCGGTCGATCCGACGATGCAAGGGCGCGTCCGTGTGACGGTCCTCGCCGCCGGATTCGGCGCGCCGCGGACGCACGTGAGCGCGGCGAGCGGGATCGAATTCGACAAGGTCGCGCCGGTCAACATGGACGACATCGAGGTCCCGGCGTTCCTGCGCTACCGGGGATAAGCGCTAGGCGGTCATTGTCCGTAAAGGCCGAGGTATTGGCCGCGCGCCAAGATCTTTCCGACTGCGTTCATGAGAAAACCGACCCGCGCTCCGGTCGTCCCCGGTCCGTAGGCCGGACCAAACACCATGTTCATGGCGCTTACCGTGAAATAGTAGCGGTGGGGTCGGTCGCCGGGTGGTGGGCATGGACCTCGGTAGCCCGTTGCGCCTCCGTCGTTATAGCCTTGGACGGCCCCGGCCGGTAGATTCTTCGCCGCATCCAGCGACAGGCT
>JAFAMS010000450.1 GCA_019233165.1 Vulcanimicrobiota bacterium
GGAGCACACGCGAATCGGCGGATTGGGAAGCGCGGTGGCCGAGGTGATGGCGGAAGAAGGCTTACGCGTCGCGCTGTTGCGACTCGGGCTTCCCGACCGGTTCTCGCGCGACTACGGCAATCAGGAGAACGTGCTGCGCGTCGCGGGTCTAGAGCCCGAAATGCTCGTCGAGCGCGTTCGCGAGCGTCTGCGCGTCGCAATGGCGGTATAGGCAATGTTGACGCGCGTCCGATACTCGTACTTGGCACAGCAGTTCGATGCCGCGGCGATCGACGAGATCCTGGAGCGGATGCGAGGTGTGGTCGAGTCGGGCGCCTTTACGCTGGGGCCGGCGGTCGCCGAGTTCGAATCGCAGTTTGCCGGGCTGATCGGCGTACGTCACGCAATCGGCGTCGGTTCGGGAACCGACGCGCTCAAGCTGGGTTTACGGGCCCTGAACGTTGGCCACGGAGACGAGGTTATCACCGCCGCGAACACGTTCGTGGCATCGGTGGGGGCGATTGCCGAGCCGGGCGCCGTTCCGGTGTTCGTCGATTGCGACGATAGCTTTTGCATGGACGTGGCTTTGGTCGAGCGAGCGATCACACCGCGGACCAAGGCAATCCTTCCGGTGCATTTCACCGGCGAAACCGTGTCGATGAAACCGCTGACTGCGATCGCGGAGCGACACCGTTTGCCGTTAATCGAAGACGCTTGTCAAGCGATTCTTGCCGAGTCGGACGGCAAGCGAGCCGGCACGTGGGGCACCGTTGCCGGGTTCTCGTTGCACCCGCTCAAGAACCTCAACGTTTGGGGCGATGCCGGCGTCGTCGTCACCGCGGACGACGCGCTCGCCGCAAAGCTGCGGCTCTTGCGCAACCACGGCCTGTGCGGTCGGGACGAGGTCGAGATCCTCGGCTACAATTCGCGCTTGGATTCCGTGCAAGCGGTCGTCGGCTCGTGGCTGATCGGACAGACGCACGAGATCACCGCGCGCCGGATCGAGCATGCCGCCTACTACGACGCTGCGTTCGACGCGATCGCCGGCGTCCGCGTCCCTCCGCGGCGTCCGGGGAGCCGACGCGTCTTCCACCTCTACATGGTCTTCGCCGAGCGCCGCGACGATCTGTACGCCTACTGCCAAGAACATGGGATCAAAGCGAAGATTCACTATCCGATCCCGATCTATCGCCAGCGCGCGCTGCGGCATCTCGGCCATGCCGAGGGCGATTTTCCCGTCGCCGACCGTCACGCACGCGAGGTGATCAGCTTCCCCGTCGACCAGCACATCAGCCGAGCCGAACAGGACTACGTCGTTGAGATCGTCCGGAAGTTCTACGCTCGCTGAAGCGGCGCCGGCCCGGCGCGTCAAGTTCCTCGACTTTCCGGCGCAGTTTGCCGAAGAGCGGGACGCGCTGATCCCGCTGATCGTCGACGTCTTTGCCCGCGGGAATTTCATCGGCGGCGACGAGATCGAACGGCTGGAGGACGAGCTTGCGCACTATCTGGGCGTCCGGCACGTCGTCGCGCTGAGCTCCGGAACCGACGCGTTGATCTTTGCACTCCGGGCGCTCGGCATCGGACCAGGCGACGAGGTGATCACGCCCTCGAACTCCTTCGTCGCCTCGACTGCCGCGATCGTGCACGCCGGCGCGCGGCCGGTCTTCGCCGACGTCACGGGCGATCAAACGCTCGATCCGCAGGCGGTCGCCGCCGCGATCACCCCACGGACGCGCGCGATCATGCCGGTCCACCTGACGGGGCGCGTCGCGAACATGAGCGAGCTCGGTGCGCTCGCCGAGCGCCATTCGCTCGCGCTCGTCGAGGACGCCGCGCAAGCGTTCGGTTCGAAAGAAGGGGAGCGCTATGCGGGTACCTTCGGTGTCGGCTGCTTTTCCGCGCACCCGCTCAAGAATCTGGGCGCCGCCGGCGACGCCGGTTTTCTCGTGACGAACGATGCGGCGCTCAGCGGGCGCGTGCGGCTTTTGCGCAACCACGGATTGAGCGACCGCGACACCGCGCTCTCGTTCGGCTACGTCTCGCGGCTGGACACGCTGCAAGCTGCGGTGCTCCGGCATCGCCTGACGCGGGTCGACGACGTGATCGCGCGGCGGCGCGTCAACGCCGGAATCTACGACGCGCTCCTCGAGCGGCGCGCGGTCTTCGTCCCCGAGACGCCGCTCGACACGTTCCACACCTACCACTTGTACGTCGTCCAAGCCGAACGGCGGGATACGCTGCGGACGTGGCTCGAGCGCCGCGGGATCGCGACGAAGATCCACTATCCGGTCCCCATCCACTTGCAGCCCGCCGGTGAGCGGCTCGGTTTTCCGCGCGGCTCGCTTCCCCAAACGGAGCGTCAAGCCGAGCGGATCCTCTCGATTCCGATCCACCAGTTCTTGACGCCCGACGACGTCGCATACGTCGCGGACGCGATCAACGAGTTCTATCGATGACGGCGTCGACGGCGGAGAACCAGCGGCTGGGCCGCCGGTTCGATCTCGTGCAAGACTTACACGCGTCGACGTCGCGCGATTACGTCGCGCGGGTCATGCAAGATGACAAAGCGGCTTGCGCCGAGATCGCTTCGCGCTACGGCGAGGAGTACTGGGACGGCGAGCGGCGTTTCGGCTACGGCGGGTATCGCTACGACGGGCGGTGGCGGCCGCTCGCCGAGCGGCTCGCCGAGATCTACGCGCTCGCTCCCGGCGACCGCGTCCTCGACGTCGGCTGCGGAAAGGGCTATCTGCTGTACGAGCTCGCGCAGGTCGTGCCGGGACTCGTCGTCGCCGGCCTCGACGTCTCCGCGTACGCGCTCTCGCACGCGAAAGAAGAGGTTCGAAGCAGCCTCGTCCGCGGGAGTGCGGCCGCGCTTCCGTTCGCCGAGGGCTCGTTCGATCTCGTCGTCTCGCTGGGGACGCTGCACAATCTTGCCGCTCGGGACCTGTGGGCCGCGCTCGGCGAGATCGCTCGCGTCGCGCGCGACGACCGCGCGTACGTCATGGTCGAGTCGTATCGTGACGAGCGCGAGAAAATGAATCTCCTCTACTGGCAGCTCACCTGCCGCAGTTTCTACGGGGTCGCCGACTGGGAGTTCGTCTTCCGGCAGACCGGCTACCGCGGGGACTACGGTTTCATCTTTTTCACCTAGGACGTCATCATGGACACGATCGAGCCGACCCGAATCCGGCAGAAAATCATGGACCTCGCGATCTTGGCGACTCTCGCCGAGGATCTTCGCGCGCAAGGAAAACGCGTCGTGCACGCGCACGGCGTCTTCGATCTCCTGCACGTCGGCCACATCCGCCACCTCCGCGACGCCAAGCGCCTTGGCGACGTCCTGATCGTGACGATCACCGAAGACGTTCACGTCAACAAAGGTCCGAACCGCCCCGCGTTCACCGAATCGCTCCGCGCCGAGGCGCTGGCCTCCCTCGCCGACGTCGACTACGTCGCGATCAATCGCGCGCCGACCGCGGTCGAAGCGATTCGCGCTCTGCGCCCTGCGATCTACGTCAAGGGCCCCGACTACAAGCGGCCCGATGCGGACATCACGGGGATGATCGGCGTCGAAGAAGCCGCCGTGGTCGAGGTCGGCGGACGGATCGAGACGACCGACGACATCACGTTCAGCTCCTCGAACCTGATCAACACCTTCTTGCCGTCGTACGGCGCCGAAGTCGAGGACTACCTGCGGGAGCTGCGCGGCCGTTGGAGCTCGCGCGCGCTCTGCGACGAGCTGCAGAAGTTGGCGCAGCTGCGCGTCGTCGTCGTCGGCGAGGCGATTCTCGACGAGTACGTCTACGTCGACCCGCTCGGCAAGTCGTCGAAGGACCCGGTCCTCGCGGTTCGCTACGACCGCGCCGAGACGCACGCCGGCGGCGCGCTCGCCGTCGCGAACCACTTGGCCTCGTTCTGCAAATCGGTCGAGCTCGTTACGTATCTCGGCGCGACCGAAGGGAACGAAAAGTTCATCCGCAGCAACCTGCGGCCCGGGGTGCGGCCGAATTTTATCTACAAGAGCGACTCGCCGACGATCGTCAAGCGGCGGTATCTCGTCGAGACACTGAACACGAAGCTCTTCGAGGTCTACCACATCAACGACACGCCGCTCGTCGCCGACGAAGAGGCGGCGATGTGCTCGCTGCTCGAGGCCCGGCTCGACGGCGCCGATGCGGTCGTCGTCGCCGACTTCGGCCACGGGCTGATGGGGCCGAGGGCGAAAGAGCTGATCGCGCGCAGCGGCGTGTTCACCGCCGTGAACACGCAGATCAACGCCGCGAACATCCGCTTCCACGCGATCTCGAGCTACGAGCGTGCCGACTACGTGTGCATTAACGAAGGCGAGCTGCGGCTCGACGCGCGCGACCGCGAGGCGCCGCTCGATTCGCTCGTCGCGGGGCTCGGCACGAAGTTGCGTTGCGACCGGTTCCTGGTGACGCGTGGGAAGAGGGGCGTCGACTACTATTGCCCGCAGGCGCGCGTCTCGGCGCCGTCGCTCGCCACCGACGTCGTCGACCGGATCGGCGCCGGCGATGCGGTGCTGGCGATCACCTCGGCGAGCGTCGCCGCCGGCCTCGCGCCGGACGCCGTCGCGTTCGTCGCCAACGTCGTCGGCGCGCAAAAGGTCCGGACGGTCGGGAACAGCGC
>JAFAMS010000469.1 GCA_019233165.1 Vulcanimicrobiota bacterium
GATCGCAAGCGCACGCGCGGCAATACCTGCCGGGCTCACTGCCAAAGCGGCCAGAGAAACGGCGACGAGAAACCAGCCGAGGCGCCGAGCTGCGATCAACGAGAAAATCCCTCCAGAGCTTCGCGGTAGACCTCCGCCGTCGTCCGCGCGAACCGGTCCCAGGTATACGCGCGAGCTACCGTTGCGCCCTCGGCGGCGAGACGCCGAAGTCGTTGCGGGGCGCGGACGGCCTCCTCCAGGAGGGAACGCAGCGCCTTATCGTCGCGTGCCGCAAACGTCGCGGCGTAGGGTGAGAGGAAGGCGGGAACGGACGCCTCGCTTGCAATCACCGGAACGCTCCGAACGAGCGCCTCGAGGACCGGAAGTCCGAAACCTTCCGCCAGCGAAGGCTGAACGACCGCGCTCGCGCCGCGCATCCAGCCGGCCAGCGCTCGCGGCGCAAGCTCGCCGAGAAAACCGAGCCGGCGCGTGCTGTGGAGCTGAGGAATCCGAAGATCGTCGCGACCGGTGAGGTAAAGATCCGCGTCGAGCTCGGGCGGAAGCGCGCGCCAGGCCTCGACCAGCGTCGCCAGGTTCTTGTGCGGGCGATGGTTCCCGGCATAGAGGAAGTACTTTCGTCCCGCTTCGACCGGCGGCGCGTCGAGCAGCGACTCGTCGTAGCCGAGCGGCACCACGCGGACCTTTGCGCGGTCGGCATCGAGATAGCGAACGCAATCCTCGACCGTTCGCTCGTCGCCGACGATGATTCGTGCGGCATTGCGCGCCAGCCGGCCGACGAAGAGCGAGTAATAGACCGCGGTGGTCCGGCTGAAGAGCTCGGGGAAGCGCAGATGGATCAGATCGTGGATCGTCACGACGTAGCGGCTCGCCAGGACGAGCGGGGCAAAGATTGTCGGGTAGTGGACGACGTCGGCCCGGCGCGACGCGTACGGGATCTCGATCTGTTCCGCGAACGAGAAGTTTCCGCCGCGCTCGATCGTGGTCAGGACGATATCGGTTGCGACCCGTGGAAGCCGTGCCGCGAGCTCTCGGACGTACGCGCGCATCCCTTCGGACATGCGCCGCGTCTCGCGCGCATCCAAAAAAACTCTCATAGCAGACGGCGGTAGAGCCCCGCCGTCGCACGCGCGCACGCATCCCAGGTCAAACCGGCGGTCGCTTCGCGCGCGCGCTCGGCGCGCGCTCGCTCCTCGCCGCGCATCGCCGCTTCGACGGCGCGAGCGAGCCCTTCGGCGTCGCCTGCCGCAAAGGTGCGGACGTGCTCGCGCAAGACATCGGGAACCGCCGAGTCGCTTGCGATCGCCGGCGTTCCGAGGCGCGCCGCCTCGAGGAGCGGGAGTCCGAAGCCTTCGACCAATGCCGGATGAACGAGCGCGCTCGCACCGGCGATCCACCGCATGAGCGCGTCGTGCTCGCAGCGCCCGAGAAAAACGAGCTCGCCGTTCGTGCGGCTGACGCGCGGGAGCCCGGCGTCGCGTTCGCCCGTGAGGACGAGATCCAGCTCGAGCGCCGGATCGACGCGCCGCCACCCTTCGGCCAGCGTCGTCAAGTCCTTGTGCGGCCGGTGGTTCCCCGCATAGATGATGTACGGGCGGCTGCGCCGCACCGGTGCGGCCGCCGATGGGAGGTCGACGCCGAGCGGGATCACCGTAATCCGCTTTTCCGCCAACCCGTAAAAGCGAACGAGATCTTCCGCGGTCTGCCGATCGTCCGTGACGACGGCTCGCGCGCCCCGTGCGATCCGCCGTAAGACGACGCGATAGTAGAACCGCGCTTTCGGCTTAACCCACTGCGGGTAGCGCAGATCGATCAAATCGTGGATCGTCACGACGTACGGTACGGGGACCGCAAGCGGTGCGTACGGCGCCAGAAAGTGCGCCAGCCTCGGACGCGTCCGCGCGAGCCGAAGCGGGATGCCCAGCTGTTCGTTCAGATCGAAATTGTCGCCGCGACCGAACGTCGAAAAGCGCAGATCGGAAGCGACGAGGGGGAGCCGTTGCGCCAGCTCGCGCGCGTATCGAATCATCCCGAGCGACATGTGCGAGGTCAGCCGGACGTCGAGCGCGACGTCGCTGCGCGCCGACGCTATCGCCACGGACGCCCGAACGCTTTGGCGTGCGCGACGAGCGGGTAGAGCGCGGACCAGAACGAGAGATACGTCCCGCGCCAGCCCGCTCGAAGGCCACCGCGCGCGAGGAGCATCCAAACGAGGCGCGCCGGCGCCTCTAACGCGACGAGCGCGAGTCGGAGGGGATTCGTCCGCAACCCCTGAGCCTCCAGCGACGTATAGCGCGCGAACTTTCGGCGGTACGACGCACGATCGGGATACGAATCGTGCACGAGCGTCCCCTCGAGATCCTCGACCTCTCCTGCGACGCTCCAGCGCTCGTGAACCGCGGCGGTACCGCCGGCCGCGGGATGTGCGCGAACGGTCGCGCGCGCCGTCCGAAAGAGCCGCAGAAGACGCTCCTCGTCCCAGCCCAGCGCGCGAAGCTGCGCGCCGCAAAAGAGCGTTACGCGCCTGACGCAGTAGCCGTCGACCCGCGCCGGGGGCTCGAGCTCTTGCAGCGCCGCGCGCATGCGTTCGTCGAAACGCTCGTCGGCGTCGAGCATGAACGTCCAGGGCGTGCGAACGAGCGAGAGCGCGAAACGGCGCGCCTCGACGAAATCGGTCCAATCGCGTTCGACGACCGTCGCGCCGGCGCCGCGCGCGATCTCGCGCGTGCGATCGCTCGACCGCGCGTCGAGGACGAGAATCCCGGTTCCGGCCGGCAGCGAAGCGAGCGCGGCGGGGAGCGCGCGCTCCTCGTCCCGGGTCAACACGACGACGGTGAGGTCGCCCGGTCTCAGGTGTGCGTGAGCCGCGCGCCCGCGTCGACGTCAACGTAGGACGCGCGCTCGCGGCCGTGCTCGAGCGCGGCCCCGATGAAGTCGCGATAGAGCGGCGCCGGTCGCGTCGGCCGAGATTTGAACTCCGGGTGCGCCTGCGTCCCGACGAACCATGGATGAATCGCTGGGGGCAGCTCGACGACTTCGACGAGCGTCGTGCGGCCGACAACGTGATGCCCCGAGAAGCGCATGCGATGCTCCTCGAAGAGCGCCTTGTACTTGTTGTTGAACTCGTAGCGATGGCGGTGCCGCTCGCTGATATCGAGCGTCCCGTACGCCTTCGCTGCCAACGAATCCGGCTCGAGGACGCAATCGTACGCGCCGAGCCGCATCGTTCCGCCTTTGAAATCGAGGTTGCGCTGCTCGGGCAGAAAATCGATGATGTTGTCGGAGGTCGTTTCGTCGACCTCGGTCGTCATCGCGTCCGACAGACCGCAGACGTTCCGCCCGAACTCGATGCACGCGAGCTGCATTCCGTAGCAGATCCCCAGGAACGGAACCTTCTTTTCGCGCGCGTACTGGATCGCGCGCAGCTTGCCTTTGACTCCGCGCGCGCCGAAGCCGGGCGCTACGAGGATCCCGTCGACGCCTTCGAGCGAGCGAAGCCCCTGTTCTTCGATCGTCTCGGAATCGACGCGCACGACCTCGACCGCGGCGTTATGGAAAATCCCGGCGTGGTAGAGCGCCTCGTTGATCGAGATGTAGGCGTCCTTGAGCTCGACGTACTTCCCGACCAGCGCGACGCGAAGGCTGTGGGCGGGGCGTTCGATCCGCTCGACCATCGTCGCCCAGTCCTCGAGCTTCGGCGGTTCGACGACGTCGAGGCGCAGCTTCTGGATCACCGCTGCGGCCAGACCCTCGGCCTCCAAGTTGAGCGGGACCTTGTAGATCGTGGAGGCGTCCGCGTTTCCGACGACCGCGTGCGCGGGGACGTCGCAAAAGAGCGCGATCTTCTCTTTCATCTCGTCGGTGATGTGGAAGCGAGACCCCGTTCGCACGACGATCGCGTCGGGCGAGATACCGATTCCGCGCAGCTCACGAACCGAATGCTGCGTCGGCTTCGTCTTCAGCTCGTCCGCGGCGCCCAGGTGCGGGACGAGCGTGAGGTGAACGTACATGACGTTCTCGTCGCCGACGTCGTGGCGAATCTGGCGGATCGCCTCCAAGAACGGGAGCGACTCGATGTCGCCGACGGTGCCGCCGACCTCGATGATGTAGACGTCGGCGACCTGCGCCTCGGCGACGCGCGTGATCGTCGCCTTGATCTCGTTGGTGA
>JAFAMS010000067.1 GCA_019233165.1 Vulcanimicrobiota bacterium
TTGCCGACGCTGTCGTACACGACGGGGACGCCGATCCCGGCGGTGAGACGTTTGACTTCGACGTCGAACTCCTGCGTGTTGTAATCGACGGTGTGATCGGCGCCGTCGGCGCGCGCGAGCGCGGCTTTCTCCGCACTGCCGACCGTACCGATGACGATCGCACCGCGCATTTTCGCCATCTGCACGAGCAGCTGTCCGACCCCACCGGCGGCGGCATGGATCAGCACGGTCTCGCCGCGCCCGATCGGATACGTGTCGTGGCTCAGGTACTGGGCGGTCATCCCTTGGACCATCGCGACGCACGCGTTGAGATCCGAGATCCCCTCGGGGACCGGGACGAGCTTGTCGACCGGAACGACGCAATACTCGGCGTACGTCCCCGCGAAATAGACGAACGTGACGCGGTCCCCGAGCTTGAGGCCGTATTTGGCGAGGTCGGTCCCTTCGCCGGCCGCTTCGATGACGCCGGCGCCTTCCTGGCCGGCGGTGAACGGCGTCTCTTTCTTATAGAGCCCGGTGCGATAGTACACGTCGATGAAGTTGATCCCGGCCGCCCGGACGTGAATGAGCGCCTCGCCGGCGCGCGGCGTCGGCTTGGGGATCTCCTTGAGGACGAGAGCCTCGGGGCCTCCGGTTGAATCGACGACGATAGCGTGCACGAGCGTTCCTTTCCGGTACGGCCCTAAGCGACGGGAGCGCGCTCTGCAAACAGGGCGCTCGCGCTGACGAGCCTGGTACCCGAATATTTATCGTACGGCTGCACTCGGCGCAACCCCCAAAGCAGAAGCGGGAAGATCGCGAGGAAACTGAGTCCCGCCAGCGCATAGCGCCGCACGACTTGCAGAAGCGTCGGCCGGCCGAAATCGGCGCTCAGCACGCGCAGATCCGTGACCATCATCCCGACGGTCCGTCCGGCGACGCTCACGAGTAGGATCGAATACAGCCACAGCAGGACCAGGTTCGTCCCGCTGATCGCTCCCACGAGCGTCGGAAGCGCGACCGAAACGTTTTGGAGATTGACGAACGAGGGGGGCGTGCCGATCGTCACGATCGACGGCATGATCGCCAGGACCACGATCATGTCGATGATCCACGAGCCTATCCGCCGCCACGGCCCGGCGAAGCCGCGTTGCGACTGCGCCTCAACCAGGCGCCGAGGCCGCTCGCTGGCAGCCAGACCGTTCGTCCGCGCCTGCGCGAACCGCTCGAGCCAGATCCGCGCGAGCGGCGTGTTCGAGAATGCCGCGACCGCCGACATCCGGCGCGTCGCATACGGTGAAGACGCGAGCCACTCGCCCGCGCGCAACGACGGCTCGGCCTCGATCTCCCGCAACTGCTCGGCGACGCGGCCGACGTCGACCTCGCGAGCGACGCTGTGGAAGCTCGCGATCGCGATCGCGCGCAGCGCCTTGTCCTGCGAGCCGCAACAGAGTAAGCCGACGCGATCCGCGGTGTACTCCGTCCTCCGCAGGAAGCCACCGAGGACGAGCGAGACCGCGACGTTTTCGCGGCCGTTCACCGAAAGCATCGACGTGATCCGCGTGTGGCCCGCTCGGATGTGGGCGAGCTCCCTGCCGACCAAGAAGCGCAGCTCGTCTGCATCGAGGTGGCGCAGCCAATGCGTCGAGATCACGAGCGCGTACGGCTCGCCGATCCCCACCGCGACGATCGGGACGAGCGGGTCGTCGCGAATGAAGATTTGGGGCGGATCGATGTCGAGGACGCGCGCGCAGTCGGCGACGAGTTGCGCGAGCTCGGACATTTGTCCGGTATGCACGTGGATGCTGTCGCCGAGCAGCCTCCCGCGCGCGATCGAAACGTAGAGCAGCGCGCCGATTCCGATCAGCAGCAAATGCGACGCCGAAAAAGCGGAAGAAAGAATCAGCCCGACGAGACCGAGCGAAAGCGGCAGCGCGGCGATGCACCACACCATCGCCGCGCGTTCCTTCTCGTCGCGGATGGAGTCCGGGCCGAAAAAGAGCGGGTCCCTCACCGCACGATGAATCCCGACGGGTGCGCGGCGCGCACGTAATGCCAGTTCCCGCCTTGCAGCTGGTAGAAGTAGACGTTGGGATCGTTCGCGTCGCCGTAGGCGTCGAACGTGAACGAGCCGACGATCGTGTCGAACGCGATCGGTTGGGCGAGCGTCCGCATGACGCCGAGGCGCGCGATCGTCGACCCGCGCCGGATCGCCGCAACGAACATCTGCGTCGCCGCATAGCCGAATGCCGCGAGCGGACCCATCGGTCCGTAGTGCTGCTCGTAGTTTTGCTTGATCGCCATCGCCTGCGGGACGATCTGCAGCGGCGGCATCGAGGTCGAGACGGTCAACCCTTCGACCGCGGAGCCGTACGACGGGACGAGCGCGCCGTCGAAGAAACCCGAGGGACCGTCGAACTGGCCGCCGTAGCCGGCGCCGCGCAGCGCCGGGATCAGGGGTCCCAAGTCCCGTGCGAGCCCCGAAAGGAAGACGAGATCCGCTCCCTGCGCGACGATCCGGCGGGCGAGCGCGTCGAAGTCCGGGCGGTCGGCGGGAAAACGCGCGTCGAACGGGGTCAGCCCGTCCCCGCCGGTTTGCTTGTAGAATGCGAACGCGACCGCCGGTCCGTAATCGGCACCGTCGGCGGAGACGACCGCGATCTTTTTTCCGCGGTTCTCTTTTTTCACGTAGCGCGCGTGCAAGATCCCTTCGGTCGTGTCTTTCGTCGGGAGACGGAAGACGTTCCGATAGCCTTGCTGCGTGATCGAATCGAGCGTCGTCGCCGGCACGATCAGCGGCATCGCGGCGTTCGCGTACTGCCGCACGAGCTGGTTCGTGATTTTGCCGCCAAGGTGGCCGATCGCGGCGGATTGGTTCAAGTCGTTGATTGCGAACTGCGCCTCGAGCAGCGCCTGCGCCATCGTCCCTTGATCGTCGAAGGTTCGCAAGGACCAGAAGCGGTCGAAGAGTCCGCGCGTCCCGTTCGCGTCGTCGAGCGCGCCGCGGACGCCGTTGGCAAGCTGCGTCCCGGCCTGAGATTCCGGCCCGCTCAGCGGGCAGACGACCGCGACGCTCGCCTGAGGATTGATCTGCGCCGATCCCTTCGCCGCGGTCGCTGCGAGCGCCGCGCCGATCCCGCCGGCAAACGCCCGCCGCGTGCGCTTGCCGGTCTTCATCGGGCGAGCGTATAGGCGACGAGCGTCGTCAGCATGAATGCGACCGAAAACGCCATGTTCGTCGTAAAGACGCGCTCGTTGAGTGCGAACACATTGGCGGCGAGCCCGATCAGCCGGCGCTCGTACCCGACCAAAACGACCGCGAGCGCGACGCCGACGAAGTAGAAGGGCGTCGCTTCGGCGAGAAGCCCTGCGAGGAGCAGCATCACGCTCATCGCGGCGTGGAGTCCCAGTGGGAGCGAGCGACTCGCGCGCTCGCCGAAACGAACGGGAATCGAGCGAAGATTTTGGGCGCGATCCACGTCGTAGTCCATCATCGCGTAGAGTATGTCGAATCCCGCAACCCAGACGGTGACGGCAAGAAAGAGCAGGATCGACGGAAACGTCACGCTGCCGGTCACGGCGATGAACGCGCCGAGCGGCGCGAAGCCGTCGACGGCGCCGAGAACGAAATGCGCTCCCCATGTGAAGCGCTTGCAGAGCGGATAGAAGAGAATGCCAAGTGCGGCGAGCGGAAGGAGCACGACGCAGAGCGGGTTGAGGTTCCAGGCTGCGACCGCCGTTACGAGCAAGCCGCCGGCGATCGCGACGAGCATCACGCGCGGGTGCAGGGCGCCGCTCGCCGTCGGACGGTTTGCGGTCCGCGGATTCGTCGCATCGATTCGCCGGTCGAAAAAACGGTTCGCGGCCATCGCCGCGGTCCGCGCGCCGACGACCGCGACGGTGATCCACGCGAGCTGCGCGAGCGTCGGGAGGCCACGGGCGCCCATCACGGCGCCGACGTAGGCGAACGGGAGCGCGAAGAGCGTGTGCTCGATGCGGATGTCGCGAAGGAAGAGTCTCAACGCAGTCCCTGGCCGGACCAGCAGTTCGCGACGCCTCGACGCTCGAGCACGCCCTCGAGGCCGTAGGCCTTCCAGCGCGAGCTCACCAGCTTGCGCGTCCCTTCGTCCATCACCATATCGGGAGGCCATTCGCGCTCGTAGCCCTCGTCCGCGCCTTTGCGCGTAGCGTCGATCCCCAGCTTGTGGCCGAGTGCGGGCAAGTAGGAACCGGCGTGATCGAGATCGTCGACGGGTCCTTTGACGATCGTGAAATCGCGCGACGGATCGACGTTGTTGAGCGCAAACCACGCAACGCTGCGGACGTCGTGGACGTCGACGTCGGCATCGACGACCAAGATCGTGCGCGTGAGCATCATCATGTGTCCGAGACCCCATAGTGCGTTCATCACTTTGAACGCGTGCCCCGGATACGATTTCCGGATCGAGACGATGCACAAGTTGTGGAACCCGCCTTCGACCGGCAAATTGTAGTCGACGATCTCGGGGACGACGAGCTGTAGCAGCGGGAGAAAGATCCGTTCGGTCGCCTTCCCAAGCCACGCGTCTTCCATCGGCGGTTTTCCGACGACGGTTGCGGCATAGATCGGCTTGCGTCGCCGCGTTATCGCCGTGCAATGGAAAGTCGGATAGAGATCGGCGAGGCTGTAGACGCCGGTGTGATCGCCGAACGGCCCCTCGGTGCGCAGGTCGGCGTTGTCGACGTACCCTTCGAGGACGAACTCGGCGTCCGCCGGGACTTTGAGATCGATCGTCTTGCAGCGAACGACGCGTACGGGCTTGCCGCGCAGAAGGCCGGCGAACGCGAGCTCGTCGACGATCGGCGGGAGCGGCGCGGTCGCGGCGTAGGTCACGACGGGGTCGCTCCCGATAACGACCGCGACGGGGACGCGCTCGCCCCACTTGGCCGCGTGCGCGCGACCGTGCTTGTGGCGCTGCCAGTGCATCCCGGTCGTTCGTTCGTCGTAGACCTGCATCCGATAGCAGCCCAGGTTTTGGGTCCCGCTCTGCGGATCGCGCGTCACGACGAGGCCGAGCGTGACGAACGGGCCGGCGTCGAGCGGCCACGTCGTGAGAACGGGGAGCGCGCGCAGGTCCGGTTCCTCGATCACGACGTCCTGAACCGCGCCGTGCGCCGCCGTCTTGGGGATCGCGCTTGCAAGCGGCGCGAGCGAGGCCAGCTTTGCGAGTTTCCCACCGAGCGACTCGGGGACCGAGAGATCGAGCAGCGAGCGAAGACGCGCGCCGACTTCGTCGAGCGTTTGCGTGTCGAACGCCATTGCGATCCGTCGCGCGCTCCCGAACTGGTTCGTGAGAACCGGAAACTCCGAACCGCGGACGCGCGTAAAAAGAAGTGCCGGACCGCCGGCCTTCACGACGCGGTCGGTGATCTCCGAGATCTCGAGATAGGGGTCGACTTCGGCCGAGATCTCGCATAGCTCGCCCCGGCGGCGCAGCGCTTGGACGAAGTCTTGCAGTGAATCGAAAGGCATGGCGGTCGCCGAGAAGGTTGGACGACCCGGGGGAGAACCCCGTCCCGCATGACGGTATTCGTATTACTCCGCCGGATAACCGAGCGCTTCAGCGACGAGCAGTTCGCGCCGTTGCTCGAACCGGAGTCCGAAGAGGCGCGCAGACTCTATGCCGACGGTCACTTGAGAGCGATTTATTCGCGGCAAGACGTTCCGGGCGCCGTTTTGCAGCTCGAGTGCGCCTCGCTCGATGAAGCGAAGAAGCTCGCGCAGCGTCTTCCGTTGCTCGCAAAGGGGATGCTCGAACCCGTGTTCGTTCCGGTCGGTCCGTATCGTGGGTTCACGCCGCGCAACCCTTGAGGTAGGCGAGCGCAGCTATCGGATCTGCGCGCTGCCGAGCTCGGCCGCGCGCCTTCCGTTTTCGCTCAAAGTCCTGCTCGAAAACTTGCTGCGCAACGGCGAAGACGGCGAGCGTCTCGTAACCGGCGCTGAGATTCCGTACCGTCCCGTGCGGATCTTGGCGCCGGACTCTTCGGGCCTTCCGCTCGTCGCCGATCTCGCGACGATGCGAGAGACGATGCGCGAGCTCGGGGCGGATCCGCGTCGCGTCGATCCAACCATCCCCGTCGATCTCGTCGTCGATCATTCGCTGATCGTCGACGTCGCCGGGCGCAGCGACGCCGCCGAGCGCAACCTCGCCAACGAGCTTGCGCGCAACAAGGAGCGTTACGCGTTCGTCCGCTGGGCGCAGAGCGCGTTCGAACGGCTGCGCGTCGTCCCGCCGGGGAACGGAATCCTCCACCAAATCAACTTGGAAGTTCTCGCCAAAGTGGTGTGGACGCTCGAAGAAGACGGCGCGACGTGGGCCTGCCCGGACGCGATGATCGGGATGGACAGTCACACGCCGATGGTGAACGCGCTCGGCGTCCTCGGCTGGGGCGTCGGCGGGATCGAAGCACTCGCGGCGATGCTCGGCGAGCCGATCCCCCTCGCAGTCCCGCGCGTCGTCGGGGTTCGCGTCGTCGGGCGCGCGCAAGCCGGCGTGACGACGACCGACGTCGTACTGACGCTCACGCAAGAGCTTCGCAAACGCGGGGTCGTCGGTGCCTTCGTCGAGTTCACCGGATCGGGTCTCGATGCGCTCGGGATTCCCGAACGCGCGACGCTCGCGAACATGGCGCCGGAATACGGCGCGACGATGGGATTTTTCCCGATCGACGCGCAGACGTTACGCTACTTGCGCCTCACCGGGCGCGCGGACGAGCACGTCGCTCTGGTCGAAGCCTACGCGAAGGCACAGGGGATGTGGCGCGACGCGAACACCGTCGAGCCGCAATTTGACGAGATCCTGGAATTCGATCTCGGTGCGGCCGAGCCGAGCCTCGCCGGGCCGCGCCGGCCACAAGATCGCGTTTCCCTTGCGGGCGTCCCTGCAAGCTTCGAGCGTGCGCTCGAGACGATCCCACATCGCGACGACGAACGAAACGGCGACGTCGTGATCGCCGCGCTGACGAGTTGCACGAACACGTCCAACCCGGCGGTGATGCTCGCAGCCGGACTGCTCGCGCGCAACGCGGTCGCGCGTGGGCTGCGCTCGAAGCCTTGGGTGAAGACGTCGCTCGCGCCGGGTTCGCGCGTCGTCGGCGATTATCTCGAGCGCGCCGGGCTGTCGCCGGCGCTGGACGCGCTTGGCTTCCAAACGGTCGGCTACGGCTGCACGACCTGCATGGGAAATTCGGGCCCGCTCGACGACGAGCTCTCGAGCGAGATCGAAGAACGCGATTTGGTCGTCACCGCGGTTCTCTCGGGTAATCGGAACTTCGAAGGGCGGATCCATCCGCTTGCAAAGACGAGCTATCTCGCGTCGCCGCCGCTCGTCGTTGCGTACGCGCTCGCCGGCACGGTGCGGCGTGACCTCAGCCGCGAGCCGCTCGGCCAGGACGCGAGCGGCACGCCGGTTTTCCTTCGCGATCTGTGGCCGAGCGACGCGGAGGTCCAAAGCGCGATCGATGCCGCGCTGGACCGCGAGCTCTACGTCGAACGGTATCGTGACGGCTTCGCCGGCTCGGCGGCATGGGACGAATTGCGCGGCGGCCGGAGCG
>JAFAMS010000368.1 GCA_019233165.1 Vulcanimicrobiota bacterium
TCGGAGGCATCGAGCCCGCTCGGCAAATCGATCGCGAGGATCGGCGGCCCCGCGGCGTTGATCCCGGCGGCGATTCCGTCGAGCGGCGCCGCGAGCGGCAGACGCGAGCCGACGCCGAGCACGCCGTCGAGGATGAGATCGGCGTTCGAAAGCCCGGCGAGATCGGCCGCGCTTGCAATCGGCCGCTCCTCGACCCCGCGCGCTTTCGCGCGGGCGACGGCGTCGGCGCGTGCCGCCGATGGGTTCGGTGCCGGGAGCGCGTAGGCGATTCGCTCGAAGGTCGACGGGAGCGACGCGAGCGCCGCAAAGACGTCGCCTCCGTTGTTGCCGGGGCCGGCGACGCCGGCGATCGTCTTCCCGCGCGTGTACGTCGGAATCAGCGCTGCGATCGCCTCGCCGGCATCGTGCATCAAGCGCACTTCGCCGCGCTCGGCGACCTGATGCGCGTCGAGGGCCCGCATCCCGGGCGCGTCGAGGACGATCATCGTTCGAGGATCACGACGGCCGAAGCCATCGTCGCCGTATGCGTGATCATCAGGTGAATCGTGTTGATACCGCGCGCCGCGACGAGACCTTCGGCGCGCCCGTAAAGCCGGATGATCGGCTTTCCGCTGCGCTCGTGCGAGACGCCGACCTGCCGCCACGGAATCGCGTGACCGAACGCTTTGCGCGTCGCTTCTTTGGCGGCATAAAATCCGGCGAGACGTTCGGGCCAATGGCGCTTGCGCATCGCGTAGGCCCACTCTTCCTCGGTGTAGATCTTGCGCGCGAACCAGGCGCGTTCGGCTTCGTCGAAGCGGTAGCGCTCGACTTCGGCCAAATCGATCCCGAGTCCGACGATCATCGCGCTCAGATTCTCGTTGAGGCCAGGACCCGCCTCGGCCGGAGGAGAACGCCGAAGAACGTGAGCTCCGGGAACTCGCGAGAGCAGATCAGCATCGTCCCCGTCAACTCGATCGATGCTTCGTTTCTGACCCGGCTGGGGCTCTGTTTGGAGGAGCGGTTTCTCGCTCCGTTCTTGGTGCGCGCGCCCGTGCGGATGCCGAAAACCGCACTCAACGGCGTGCGCGGCCAACTCTTCGCCGGCGCGCTCGTCGCCCGGCTCGCGACGAGCTATCCGCCGAAAGAAGGCTACGTCTTGGGGATCACCGACTACGATCTCTATAAGACGTCGGCGCGGTATATCTTCGGTGAAGGCGACCCGGTAACGCGCATCGCGCTCGTTTCGCGCCATCGTCTTTCACCCGATTTCTACGGCGAGCAGCCCGACGAAAACGTGCTCTTTCAGCGCACCCTCAAGGAAGCAGTGCGTTCGATCGGCCACGCGTTCGGCTTGCACAATTGTCTGAACCAACGGTGCGCGATGCACCACGCCGACTCGATCTTCGAGACCGACAACCGCCTCTCGCATCTGTGCGACGGCTGCGAGAAGCGAGCGCGCGCGCAGCGAAGTTAACGAACGACCCGCGCGTCGGCGAGCTCGATCGTTCGCAGCTCGCCGTTCGTAGCCCGAACGACGAGCCCGCCGCCCGGCGCGATCCGTAAGGCTTCACCCTCGACCTCGCGGCCGTCTTCGAAGCGGAAACGATAGCGAGCGCCGGGGACGCCGGCGCGCCGTTCCCAATCCCGCGCGATCGACTCCGGCTGCTCGAACGCGCCCAGCCGTGCGCCGAATTCAGAGAGAATCGCTTGCAGAAGCTGCTCGCGCGCGTCGGCCCTAACGACGGCGATGTCGCTGAGGAAGATCGGGGGCGGGACGACCTCTTCGAGCCCGGGATGACGTTCGGGTCGAAAGACGTTGACGCCGACGCCGCATCCGATCCACGCACGCTCGCCGGCGATTCGCGAGACGCACAAGATCCCACAGATCTTGCGGTCGTCGACGAGGAGATCGTTCGGCCATTGCAGCGTCGTCGCGACGTGCCACTCGTCGAGCGCGCGCGCGACGGCGAGCCCCGCCCACAACGTCGCGGCCCAGGCCGCGGAAGCCGGGATTTCGGCCGGGAGGATCGCGGTGAAGAGCAAGCCGCTCCCTTTCGGGGCGATCCAGCGGCGCCCGCGCCTTCCGGCGCCGGCGGTTTGCACGTCGGCGACGATCGCGAGTCCGGCCGCGGAGGGGTCGCCGAGCTTCTGCTGCGCGTCTTCGTTGGTGCTCGCCGTCGTCGCGCGGCGTTCGATCACCCAGGCCTCGGCATCGTCAGCCACGTATGACCCTCCCGCGATGGCAGTCGAACAAACCTTGATCCTATGCAAGGCCGATGCGGTCCAGCGTGGACTCGTCGGCGAGATAATCTCTCGCTTCGAACGGCGCGGCTACGTGATCGCGGCGATGAAGCTGCTGCGCGTCGAAGAATCGCGCGCCAAAGAGCATTACGCGGAGCACGAGGGGAAACCGTTTTTCCCAGGGCTGATCGCGTACATCATGAGCGATCCGATCGTCGCAATGGTCGTATCGGGCGAGAGCGCGATCGAAGGCTGTCGGCAAGCGATCGGCGCGACCGATCCGCGCAAGGCCGCGCCCGGCACGATCCGCGCCGATCTCGCGCAGACGATCGGCCGCAATCTCGTGCACGGCAGCGACTCGCCCGCAAGCGCGAAGCGCGAGATCGCGATTTGGTTCGAGCCGCGCGAGATCGCGGTCCGTCCGCATCCCCTCGAATCCAGCCTCATCTCCGACTGAGCGGCAGATGTTCGACTCGCGTCCTCTGATCGAAGGGATCCACGCGCGCGAAGTTCTCGACTCGCGCGGGAATCCGACCGTCGCGGTCGCCGTCGCGACGAACTTCGGCGTCGTCGAGGAAGCGTTCGTTCCCTCCGGAGCCTCGACCGGCGCGCACGAAGCGGTCGAGCTCCGCGACGGCGACAAGAAACGCTACGGCGGCAAGGGTGTGCGTAAAGCCGTCGACGCGGTCAACGAGATCCTAGGCCCGGCGCTCGAAGGGAACGACGTCACCGCGCAGCGCGAGCTCGACGCCGAGATGCTCGAGCTCGACGGGACCGAGAACAAATCACGGCTCGGCGCGAACGCGATTCTCGGCGTCTCGCTCGCCGCCGCGCGGGCCGCCGCCGCGAGTCTCAGCGTTCCTTTTTATGCATATCTCGGCGGGACGTTCGGAGGCACGCTCCCGGTTCCGATGATGAACGTGATCAACGGCGGGAAACACGCGTCGGGTGCGCTGCAGTTTCAGGAATGCATGATCGTCCCGCTCGGCGCGCCGACGTTTGCCGAAGCGGTGCGCGCCGGCTCGGAGACGTTTCACGCACTCGGAAAGATCTTGCACGAACGGAAGCTTCCGACGCAGGTCGGCGACGAAGGCGGGTACGCGCCGCCGCTCGGCTCGATCGATGAAGCGCTCAAGCTTCTCGTCGAAGCGATCGAGAAGGCAGGCTATAAACCGGGCGAGGAGATCGCGATCGCGCTGGATCCTGCTTCGACCGAATTCTATCGCGACGGAAAGTACTGGCCTCACGTCCCCGACGATCACCCGCTCAACTCAGCGGAGATGGTTGGACTGTACGAAGGGCTCGCGAACAATTATCCGATCGTCTCGATCGAAGACGGCCTGGCCGAAGACGATTGGGAAGGCTGGCAGCTGCTCACGGCGCGCCTCGGGAAGCGCGTGCAGCTCGTCGGCGACGACCTCTTCGTTACGAACACGAAGCGGCTCGCGCGCGGGATCGCGGAGGCGGCCGCAAACGCGATTTTGATCAAGATCAATCAGATCGGGACGCTCTCGGAGACGTGGGACGCGATCGCGATGGCGCAGCAAGCCGGATTCCGGTGCGTGATCTCCCACCGCTCGGGCGAGACCGGCGACACATCGATTGCCGACATCGCGGTCGGGAGCGGCGCGGGACAGATAAAAACGGGCTCGCTTTCGCGCAGCGATCGGGTCGAGAAATACAACCGCCTCATGGCGATCGAGGAGCAACTGGGGGGCTCGGCTCGGTATCCCGGAAAGGCCGCGTTCCGCGCTCTCGCCAACGTTTAGCTCGGCGTGGGCCTGTAACTCAGCGGTAGAGCGGCCGGCTCATAACTGGTTGCGCGCTGGTTCGAATCCAGCCAGGCCCACGTTCGCATGAGCTACGCGATGCAGCGCCGCGGGCTCCCGCGCCTCGGCGCGCGGCTGCGTTCCGGCGACGAAGCGCGGATCGCCGCATTCGGCGGCAGCATTACGTACGAAGGCTATTACGTCGCCGGCCTGACG
>JAFAMS010000443.1 GCA_019233165.1 Vulcanimicrobiota bacterium
TAGGCGTGCTGTGCGAGCTTCAGCGACGCGCCGACGTTCTGCTCGACGAGGACGACCGTCGTTCCGGCCGCGTTGATTTCGGCGACCCACTCGAAGATTTGCGTAACGATCCGCGGCGCGAGCCCCAGCGACGGTTCGTCGAGCAAGAGTAGTCGCGGCTCCGACATCAACGCGCGCGCGATCGCGGCCATTTGCTGTTCGCCTCCCGAGAGCGTTCCGGCGAGCTGCGTCTTTCGCTCGGCAAGGATCGGAAAACGCGCATACATCTTTGCAAGATTGGTTCGCGCGCGTCCGCTCGCGCGCGCTTCGGCGCCGACGAGCAAGTTGTCCTCGACGGTCATCTCCGCAAAGAGCTGCCTTGCTTCCAAAACCAACGCGATCCCGCGCTCGACGAGCGCCCGCGGCGAGAGCCCGTCGACGCGTTCTCCCGCAAACGCAATCTCGCCGCTGCGCGGCGGCGTAAGTCCGGCGACGGCGCGGAGCAGCGTGCTCTTCCCCGCCCCGTTCGCGCCGACGATCGCCGCGATCTCGCCCTCGCGAATCTCGAGCGAGACCCCATGGAGCGCTTCGAAGTCGCCGTATGCGACGTGCAGGTCGCGCGTTTCGAGCAGCGCCGTCCCGGGCGTCATCCGACCGAGAGCTCGCTGCCGAAATACGCGGCGATCACGTCGGGATGTGCGGCGATCTCGGCGGGCGTCCCCTCGGCGATCTTCCGCCCGAAGTCGAGGACGACGATCCGCTGCGAAACGTTCATGACGACGCGCATGAGATGCTCGATCGCGCCGATCGCGGCGATCCCGTGCTCGCGCAAACCGAGGATGAACGCACACATCGAATCGATCTCGGTCGGATTGAGCCCGGCCATCACTTCGTCGAGCAGAAGCAGTTTCGGGCGCGTTGCGAGCGCGCGCGCGACCTCGAGACGTTTGCGTTGCGTCAGCGTCAAGCTCGACGCAGGCGCGCCGGCGAGATGCGCGAGGCCGACCATCGCGAGAACCTTCTCCGCGGCCTTGCGCGCTTGCGCGAGCGTGCGCTCGTGCAACAGCGCGCCGACCGCGACGTTGTCGAGGACGTCGAGCCGCACGAACGGACGGACGACTTGATAGGTGCGGCCGATCCCGGCCTCGGCGATCGCGTGCGACGGCATTCCGACGAGCGAGCGTCCGTTGAAGCGAACGTCCCCGGCGCTCGGCGGCATGACACCGCTGATCACGTTGAAGAGCGTCGTCTTCCCGGCGCCGTTCGGCCCGATCACGCTGACGATCTCGCCTTCGCCGACGGTGAAGCTGACGTCGCTGAGCGCGCGCAAACCGCCGAACGAGCGGCTGAGATTCTCGATCTCCAGCAGCGCGCTCACGCGATCCCGCGTTTCTTCAGGAACGCCGCAACCGCCGGAACGATTCCGCGCGGGAGCGCGATCAAGAGCACGACGATCAGCGCGCCGAAGATCATCAGATGGGTCTGCGGGAAGCGCGTGCTGAGCGATTCGGAGACCTGCGACATGATGAGGCCCCCGACGAGTGGCCCCCACAGCGTCCCCATCCCGCCGAGGATCGCCATCGCGACGGTTTGCAGCTCGATCTCGGTCGAGTAGATCGAGTTTGGCTCGACGTAGGTGAGATACCACGCGTACCCGCCGCCCAGGAGCGCCGGGAAGATCGCGCTCAGCACGAACGCCTGTACGTTGCTGCGCGTCGTGTCGACGCCGAGCGTCCCCGCAGCGCGCTCGTCCTCGCGCAGCGCGCGCAAGCGCAAGCCGAACGCGTTGCGGTCGATCGCCGCGGTCAACACGACGCCGCCGACCATGATCGCCAGCGTCCAGTAATAGGCGGCGATCGCGTTGGCACCGGGCGGAAGATAGATCCCTTCGCTCCCGCCGCTGATCGGCGTGAGGTTCGTGAGGATCCGCGCGGTTTGGGCGAGGCCGAGCATCCCCAGCGCGAAAAACGGTCCGCGCAGCCGCAGCATCAGCCATCCCATCGGGACGGCGAGCGCCGCGCACGCGACGCCGCCGAGCGCCGCGCAAAGATACCAGGGAAGATGGAAGCGCGTCACGCCGATCGCGACCGCGTACGCGCCGATTCCGAAGAACGTGATTTGGCCGAACGAGAGATAGCCCGCGTATCCGGAGATTAGGTTCCAGCCGTATGCGAGGGCGACGAAGAGCGCGGTGATGTAGCAGAGCGAGACGATGTAGCCGTTCCCCGAGAGCGGCGCAAGCAGAAGCACGACGAACAGGAGCGCGAGCACCGCATATCCCGCGCGCTTCGCGATCACGCGACCGACTTACCGAGCAGCCCCGAGGGCCGGAAGAGCAGGACGAGGATGAAGACGACGTACGGCATCATCGCGCCGAGCTGCGTGTTCCCGAAGAACCCGACGAACGAGACGGCGAGGCCGAGGATCGCCGAGCCGAGCAGCGCACCGGCGTAGCTTCCCAGCCCTCCGAGCGCGACGACGCTGAACGCGATCAACGTGAACTGCGAGCCGCTATCGGGATTGACCGCATAGATCATGCTCAGCAGCGCGCCGGCCGCGGCGGCGATCGCCGAGCCGAGCCCGAAGCTGAGCGTGCGCATCCGGTCGATGCTTACGCCGCAGGCTCGCGCGCCGTCGAGGTTCTGGCTCGCCGCCCGAAGCGCGCGGCCGATCTTCGTCGAGCGCAGCAGGACGCCGAGCATCGCCGCGATGACGATCGCGACCGCAAACGCCAGGAAGCGCGACTTGCCGATCGAGAGGGGGCCGACGAGCCACGAGCCGGTGAGATAGGCTACCGAACGGAAATCACCGGTGAAGATTGCGAGCGAAAGACCGACCAGAAAATACGAAACGCCGAAGGTGAGCAGGAGCGAGGTCGTTTCCGCGGTCGGCGCGTCCTCGGGGAGCCGGCGCAAGATGAGCCGGTCGATGATCACGCCGAGCAAAGCGCCGCCAACCATCGCAACGGGGAGCCCTTCGATCGGCGTGATCCCGAACCGCTGGAAGGCGATCGCCGCGCTCAGCGCCGTGAGCACGACGATGTTTCCGTGCGCGAGATTGACGATTCGGGTCACGCCGAAGATCACGTTGAGTCCGAGCGCTGCGAGCGCGAAGACTCCGCCGAGGAGAAGACCGTCGATCGTGAGCTGGAGGACCAGCTCCGGGCGCACTACCTAGTCCAGGCCGGGAACGGAAGCTGCGGCTTCTTTTGCTGGTACGACGCGGGCCACACGACGTATTGCGAGCCGCCTTGCCACTGCAACGTCAGCGAGTTGTAGCCGACCTGGATACCGCTCGAGTCGACTTCGTAGGTCCCCATCACGGTCGGGACTTTCGTCGTCGCCATGAACTCGCGGATCTTGTCGGCGTCGAGCGATTTGTTCTTGTTGATCGCCGCCGCGAGAACTTGGAGCGCCGCGTAGTTCGCCGCGGAATGGTAGTCGGGGTTCGACTTGAACATCGCTTGGAACGCTTTGGTGAAGTCGCCGTTATCGGCCGTCTTCAGGTTCGCGCTCCAGTTCGTCGTCGAGAGGACGCCGTCGGCGTCTTTTCCCGCTTCCTTTCCGAAGTTCGGCTCGGTCGGGCCGACGGCGAAGAAGAGCTCCTTCGGCGTCACGTTGGCTTGCTTGAGCGCGCGCAGAAGTCCGATCGAGTCGGGGAAGTACGAGATCCCGAAGACCGCATCGGGATTCGCCTGCTTGATCTTTTGCGCGATCGCGGTGTAGTCCGAGGCGTTGTGCGGATACAGCTCGTTGAAGACGATCTCTAAGCCGGCTTCCTTCGCGAGGTCCGGAATCGCTTGCGCGATCGAACGCGGGAACGCCGTGTCCTCACCGGTCACCGCGATCTTCTTGTAGCCGTTCTGCTTGGCGATGTCGATCGCGCCCGCGACATAACGCGTCGATTGCGCCTGCCCTTGAAAAACCCACTTGAGTCCGCGCTTGAACGGCGCGACGGACGAGACTTCGGGTGAGATCATCGGCATCTTGTTCTGTTCGGCGACGTTCGCCACGGCGGCGGTGATCGCGCTGGAGTAGGGGCCGACGAGGAGCGCGACTTTGTCTTGCTGGACGAGTTTCTGGTATTGCGTGACGGCGGTCGCCGGATCGCTCGCGTCGTCGTAGTACTTCAGCTCGATCTTGCGCCCGAGGAGCCCGCCTTTGGCGTTCTGCTGGTTCACCCAGAGCTGATAGCCCTGCAGCGCGTATTTTGCGTCCTCGGCATACGAGCCGGTTTGCGAGATCGTCGTCCCGATGACGATCGGCGGCTGATCGGCGGCGCCGGCGCGTCCCGAGCCGGCCGCGACCCCCGCGAGCAGGCCGCCGCAGACCGCCAGCGCGGTGAGCCTCGACGTCACATTCATCGTTCCCCTCCTGATATGAAAGCGGAAAGCGCGCCCGAGGGCTCTGTGTATGAGGATATTGAAGACAGTCCCTGCGAGTTCGGTTCGCCTAAAGGAGAGCGCGATGGCGGAGAAGCCCGGTTGGAAGGGCCGCTTTTTCGAAGATTTCGAGGTCGGCGACATCTACCGGCATCCGCTCGGCCGAACGATCACCGAGACCGACAATATCTGGTTCACGCTCCTGACGATGAACACGAATCCGATCCACTTCGACTCGCACCTTGCCAAAAGCACGCCGTTCGGACAGCCGCTGGTCGACAGCACGCTGACCCTTGCGATCGTGACCGGGATGAGCGTCACCGATACGAGCCAAAACGCGATTGCGAACCTGGCGTGGACCGATATCAGCCTTCCGAACCCGGTCTATAACGGCGACACGATTTATGCCAAAAGCGAGGTGCTTTCGAAGCGGGAAAGCGCGTCGCGACCGTATGCGGGGATCGTCGACATCAAGACGACCGGTTACAAGCCGGACGAGACGATCGTGATCGAGTACAAACGCACGTTCATGGTTTACAAGCGCGGGCACGGACACACGACGGAGAAGAAGCAATGACGATTATCTCGACGAGCGCCGGCGCGATCACCGGCCGGCTCGCTGCGTACGCCGCGGACCTCGAGTTCGAACAGATTCCGAGCTCGACGATCGATCGCGCCAAGCAGGCGATCCTCGATCTGTTGGGGATCGCGATCCGCGCCAGCGCCGAAGGCGACTCGAGCGCGGTCTCGCGACGCGTGGTCGACGGTTTGGCGGCGCCTGGCAAGGCGACCGCGATCGGGATCGGGCCGCACTATCAGCCGCAGTACGCCGCGCTCCTGAACGGGATCTTCGCGCACACGCTCGACTTCGACGACACGCACGAAGGCGGCTCGATCCATCCCGGCGCGACGGTAATTCCGGCGGCGCTCGCAATCGCCGAAGAGCGCGCGGCGTCGGGGCGGCGCCTGCTCGCGGCGATCGTCGCCAGCTACGACGTCACGGTACGGCTCAGCGAAGCCGCCGGAGCAGCGGCGCAGTACGATCGCGGCTTCCATCCGACCGCGACCTGCGGAACGTTCGGCGCGACCGCGGCGGTCGCGAACGTCGCCGAAGCCGGGGCGCACGTTCTCGAGAACGCATTCGGGATCAACGGCAGCCAGGCCGCCGGCTCGCTGCAATTCTTGGAGAACGGCGCCTGGAACAAACGGATCCACACCGGACTCGCCGCACACAACGCGATCCTTGCATTCCGTTTCGCCGAGGCAGGTGCGCTCGGCGCAGCATCGCCGCTCGAGGGACGCTCGGGATTCTTCCGCGGCTACACCGACGATCCCGAGCCGCAGCGCGCCGTCGCGACGCTCGGCTCGCGCTTCGCGATCGACGAGACCGCGTTCAAGCCGTACCCGAGCTGCCGCTACTCGCACGCCGCGCTCGACGTGCTCCGTGAAGCGGTCTCGGCTCCGGGTTACGATCCGAACGCGATCGAATCGGTGACGATCGGCCTGCCGCGCAAAGGGCTCGATCTCATCGGGGTTCCGGCCGACACGAAGCGGGCGCCGTCCTCGATCGTCGACGGGCAGTTCAGCATGCACTTTTTGGCGGCGGTCGCGCTTTTGCGCGGGCGGATGACGTGGGACGATTACGAGCTGCTCGGCGATCCGGCGGTCGTGGCGACGATCGATCGGATTCGGGTCGTCCTCGATCCCGAGATCGAAGAACGCTTTCCGACGATGGGCGCGAGCGTCGAGATCACGACGCGCGGCGCGACGACGCGCCGGATCAACTGGACGCCGAAAGGCGAGCCGGCGAATCCGCTCGGCTGGGACGAGGTGATTGCGAAGTTCATGAGCCTCGCGACCGCCGTCTACGGACGCGATCACTGCGTGCGGCTCGTCGACATGGTGCGCGGGACGGAGCTGCTCGACGATGCCGGCGCGCTGACCTGGTTCCTCGCGGCGCCAGACCGGTGAGCGTCGCCGTCCGCTCCGCCGGAACCGCGATCGACGAGAGCGTCCTCGCCGAAGTCCGGCGCTTCGCCGAACAAGAAGTTCGCCCGATCGCGCACGACTTTGAAGCGCGTGGCGAATATCCGGTACAGCTCGTCGCGCGGATGCGCGAGATGGGTCTCTTCGGGGCGATC
>JAFAMS010000514.1 GCA_019233165.1 Vulcanimicrobiota bacterium
CCGAGCTACAGCCGGAAGCGCGCCGCCAACCTCGCGAGCCCTTGCGGAGGGACGGCGCTTGCAATCGCGCACTTGGCGAGGTCACCGATCAGGAACGGGACGACTCCCATAGCAAACGCCGCCCGCGCACTCCCCGTGAACGCTGCAAGCCAAAGTGCGCCGGCCGCGATGACCAATGCGGTCCCCGCGAAGATCGCGACGAACCGGCGCAGCGGATCGCGCCCCCAGCCGCGATCGAAAGCTACTCCGATCGCGACCGCTGCGAAGGGCATCGACCAGAGATACCCCGCAGTCGGGCCGATGAGGTATCCCGGGCCGCCGCCGCGGGCGAAGACCGGAAGGCCGAGTGCACCTTCCGCCAAGTAGGCGACGACCGCCGCGAGGCCGAGCCGCGTTCCCAAGAGCGCGACGACGATGGGAAGGGCGAGCGTTTGACCGGTGATCGGGACGGGGCCGATCTCGATCGAGAACTTTGCGCCCGCGTACATGAGGAGGGAACCGGCAAGGACCAGGGCGATGCGCAGCCACAATTCGGCGCCGGCGGAGTATGCTCGAGCGTTATGCATCAGCCCGCCCCATTCAGACTGACCTGACGGCCGGCCTTCACGACCGCATGCGGGCGCGTCTCTCCGATCGAATAGGCGAGCTCCGCCGGCTCTCTGGCATCCCAAAGCGCGAAATCCGCCGCCATCCCCGCGGCGAGGGTCCCGCTGCGCGCCTCGATCCCGAGCGCCTTCGCGGCGCTCGCGGTGAAGCCGCGGAGTGCTTCCTCGCAGGTCATCCCGAAGATCGTGCACGCGAGGTTCATCGCGAGCGGGGGCGAGTACAGCGGCGAGGTTCCGGGATTGCAATCGGTCGCGAGTGCAATCGTCGCGCCGGCGGCTCGTAGCGCGTCGAGCGGCGGCTTCTGCGATTCGCGCAAGAAATATGAGGCGCCGGGCAACAAGACTGCGACGGTTCCGGCGTGCGCCAACGCGGCGATCCCGGCGCCGTTTGCGTGCTCGAGATGATCCGCCGAAAGGGCGTGCAGCCGCGCGGCGAGCGCCGCTCCGCCGCTATCGGAAAGCTGATCTGCATGCAACTTGATCGGGATGCCGAGTTCTCTAGCGCGTTCGCAAACGCGTTCGGTCTGTTCCGCATTGAAGGCGATGCGCTCGCAGAAAACGTCGACGGCATCGACGAGTTTCTCTGCTGCGAGCGCCGGAAGAACCTGATCGGCGACGAACGCGACGTAGCGATTCGCGTCGCCGGAAAACTCCGGCGGGATCGTATGCGCGCCCAGAAACGTCGTGACGACATCGATCGGGTGTCTGCGGCCCAGCTCGCGCGCGACGCGCAGGATCTTCCGTTCGGTCTCGAGGTCGAGGCCGTAGCCGGATTTGATCTCGACCGTCGTCGTTCCGGCGGCGATCATTCGCCGAACCCGCCGGTCCGCGTCCTCCAACAAGGATTCGAACGTCGCGGCGCGCGTCGCACGAACCGTCGATAGGATGCCGCCGCCGGCGCGCGCAATCTGCTCGTAGCTCGCTCCTTCGAGACGCAGCTCGAATTCGCGCGCGCGATCGCCCGCATAGACGAGGTGCGTATGACAGTCGATCCAACCCGGCACGATCAACCTTCCGCCGGCATCGCGAACCTCGGCCGCGCAACGCTCCAGTGGTGCGGGAAGAGAGGTTCGCTCGCCGACCCACGCGCAGCGCCGGCCCTCGGTCGCGAGCGCGCCGTCGTCGATCAATCCGTACGGCCGGCCGGGCGTCATCGTCGCAATTCGGGCGTTCAGCCACAACCGGTCCCACATGCTCGCCGGAGGCTTCGCCGTACCGCAAGGTGAGTGATTTTTTCGCCGCCGTCGCGCTCTTGCCCGAAGGCTGGGCGCGCGACGTGCGGATCACCGTCGACGAAGCCGGAACGATCACCGGCGTCACGCCGGGCGAGGCGCCGCACGACGCGCAGATCCTAAACGGTCCGGTCGTCCCGGGGATGGCGAACCTGCATTCGCACGCGTTCCAACGCGCCCTCGCCGGACGCCTGGAACGGATGGGGAACGACGAGGACTCGTTCTGGACGTGGCGGCGTGGGATGTACGAATTCGTTCGCGGGCTCGAACCGGACGACGTCGAGACGATCGCCGCGCAAACGTACGTCGAGATGCTCGAGGGCGGATACACTTCGGTCGGCGAGTTTCACTATCTCCATCACACGCGCGCCGGGAATCGCTACCGCCGCCGCACCGAGATGGCCGACCGGCTCATCGCGGCCGCCCGAGCGGTGCGGATCGGGATGACGCTCTTGCCGGTGCTGTACGAGCGCGGCGGCAACGAACAGGCGCGCTTCGTGATGACGGTCGACGAGTTCGTCGAGCTGTGGGACGAGCTCGCGACCGCGTACGGAGGCGAGCCCGACGTGCGCTTAGGCGCGGCGCCGCACTCCTTGCGTGCCGTGTCGCCGCAAGGGCTCATCAAGCTCCAACAGGCGCTCGCCACGCGCGACGCCCGAATGCCCTTGCACATCCATGTCGCCGAGCAGAAGAAGGAGGTCGACGACTGCGTCGCCGCGTTCGGCGAAACCCCGGTCTCGCTGCTCTTACGGCTCGCCGAACCGTCGTTTCGCTGGACGTTCGTCCACGCCACGCACGTGCGTCCCGCCGAGGTCGAGGCGCTCGCGGCGGCTCGTTTCGTCGTCGCGCTCTGCCCGACGACCGAAGCGAACTTGGGTGACGGCGTTTTCCCGGCCGACGCCTTCGTGAAGGCAGGCGGAGCGTTTGGGATCGGGTCTGACAGTCACGTGACGCTCGACGTCGCGGCGGAGCTGCGGCTGCTCGAATACGGGCAGCGGCTTCTCGAGCGACGACGCAACGTGCTCTGCACGCGCGAGATACCTTCCGTCGGCGAGTTTCTCTATCGCAGTGCCGCCTCCGCGGGGGCGTATTCGCTAGGCCGCAACATCGGCGCGCTTGCGCGCGGAGCGAGCGCCGACTTCGTCGTGCTCGAGTCGCTCGCGCCGGCGCTGGCAATACGCGACCGGACGCTAATCCTGGACGGATTCGTCTTTACCGGTGGGGCGCAAACGATTCGAGACGTGTTCGTCGGGGGCCGGCTCGTGGTCGAATACGGCCGGCACATTCGCCGCGACGAGATCGCGGAGCGTTACCGGGAGACGCTCATGCGTCTGGCAACGCGGGGACGTACCTAGTTCGCGTCGAGCTCCTCATCGTCATCGTCGAGTTCGTCGTCGTCGTCGTCGTCTTCGAACTCGTCGTCGATGTCGTTTTCCATCGTGCCGTTATCCGTTCGATCAGCGAAGGGAAGAGTGAGCCGACGGCCGGATTCGAACCGGCGGTATCGTGATTACAAATCACGCGCTTTACCAACTAAGCTACGTCGGCGCGGCGTGACCGTTCTCGGTTAGAGCCCTGTGGTCCCGTTCGGTGTCCCAACCCCCGCCGGGCCGTTGTAACCGAAGCCTCCGTTGCAAAGGTACGCCACGTCACAGCTGCCGTTATTCCAGCTGACGACCGCGTTGAATGAGGCGGGATGCGCGTAGACGTGCGATGCGCCGCGGCGCGCGACGCGATGTTCGTGCCGGGAAAGCGCCGAGAGCGCGGCGACGATCGGCGCACCGACGCTGGTCCCGCCATAAATCGCCCAGCCGCGCTCGACCGCCGGTGCCGTCGTGTTGTATCCTGCGACGCCGGTTTGTGGATCGGCGACGACCGCCAGGTCGGTCACCGTGCGTTTCGGACATCCCTTGTCGTGCTGCCAGTGAGGCTTCTCGATATATTTGCTGCAGCCGCTTCCCGTCGCCGACCACACCCGTTCGTGCCACATATGCGTCCCGGTGCGCAGCAGCGTCGTCCCGCCGACGGCGATCACGTAGCGCGAGCTCGCCGGGAAGGTTGGGCCAAAACCGAGATCTCCCGAGCTGGCGGTTATCGCAACGCCCGGATGGTTGAAGTGAACTTCGTCCTCGAGCTCGGAGTCGTATTCCGGCGCATAGTAGCTGTTGCTGACCGCCGACGCGCCGAGCGCGACCGCGGTATCGACGGAGGCGGCGAGATCGCTGAGATCGGCGCTCTGGGCTTCGACCACCAGGATCCGGCAGGCCGGACAGACGGCGGAGATCATCTCAACGTCCAAGCCGATCTCTTGCGCCCACCCCGCCAGCGGCTTGACGATCGTCGCCTTCCCCCCGAACTGATTGACTTTATGGAAACATCCGTCCGCGGCGCCGCACGCTTGCAATCCGAACGCTGCGCGATAGACGGCGAGGTCGGCCTCGGCGGTCGGGTCGTCGCCGGCCGCGATCACCGCGACGATCTGTCCTGCGCCGCCTGCCCGCGCAAAGCGGTAGGCCGAACGCAGATCGTCGGGATGAAGCCCCGGGATCGCCGCCGGACGCGTGTGCGACGCGGCAATCGCCGGGAACGACGTGAACGAATCGCGCAAGACGATCGGGCCGACGCCGCTGAGCGCCACGATGCCGTTCCCGGGGAGCGCCAGCGCGCCGCCGCCGGGAAGCGCTAAAACCCCGCCACCCGGGAGCGCGAGAACGCCGCCGCCGGGGAGCGCGAGAACGCCGCCGGCAGGAATCGCCGCAGGCCGAACGTGGCCGATTCGCGCGGTCGAAGTGCGCGTCGAACCCACGCACCCCGCAAGCGCTATCGCGACGGCAAGACCGAAGGCTAGCTGCGCGTACTTTCGGATAAGCCGTTCTCCTTCGCCGAGATCACGTCGAGCAACGCGCGAACGACGTCCGGATCGAATTGGCTTCCGGCGTGGCGCTGCAGCTCGACCGACGCACGATTCGGCGAGAACGGCGTGCGATAGGGACGTCGGCCGATCATCGCGTTGAACGAGTCGGCGACGCTGACGATTCGAACGCTCACCGGGATGCGCGTACGATCGAGGCCGTCGGGATAACCGCCTCCGTCGAAGCGCTCGTGATGCGAGCGAACCATACCTGAAAAATCGCTGAGCTTCGGATGCGAGCGAACGATCTCGTGTCCGGCGAGGACGTGAGTCCGCATGACCGCGGTTTCTTCTTCGGTGAGCGAGCGCGGCGCTTGCAAGATCTCCAGCGGGCTCTTCGATTTGCCTACGTCGTGAATCAATCCGCCGCGCGCTACGAACGTCGACTCGGCCCGGGTGAGCGACATCCGGTTCGCGATGCGCGCGCACCACGCCGAGACCGCCCGGCAATGTTCGGCGGTCTTGGCGTCGGCGAACTCGATCCGGCCGACCATGTCGGCGAGCAAGACGTCGAGCTCGTCGACGGTCTCGTTGCGGAAGCCGGGTTCTGCCACGCGCGGCTTGTTCGCGACCTTCGCGAGCTGTGCGGCAGCGTCGCCGAAGTTCGCATCGGCAAAGAGCTCGTCGAGCGCCCGGACGACCGAGGTGAACAGACGCCGAATCCCTGCCGCTTGCGGACGC
>JAFAMS010000181.1 GCA_019233165.1 Vulcanimicrobiota bacterium
GACCTCGCCGCCGATGATCGTGTAATCCAGGCGCGCCGTGCTTCCAAAGTTTCCGACGTTGCAGTAACCAGTGTTGATTCCCATGCGGGCGCGAAACGGCTCCTCGACGCCGCGGGCGCGCCAACACGCGTCGAGCCCGCGCAACCGCTCCTGCATCGCGGCGGCCATCCGGACCGCCGCCTTCGCGTCCTCGGCGGTCCCGCGGGTCTCCGGGTCCCCGAAAAACACCAGCATCGCATCGCCGACGAACTTGTCGATCGTCCCACCATGCTCGAGCGCGATCGCGGACATCTCCGTGAAGTACTCGTTCAAGAGCGCCGTCAGCTCTTCGGGTTGAAGCCGATCGGTCGTTGCGGTGAAATCCTTGATGTCCGAGAAAAAGATCGTGAGCTTCTTGCGCTCGGTCTGCACCTCCACGTCTTTTTCTCCGCTGAAGATGCTGCGGTAGATTTGCGGTGAGAGATAGCGGGAGAGCTTTGTCGAGATCGACGACAGGAAGGCGTTCGTCCCTTCGAGCTCGCGATTGACGCTCGCGATCAGCTTGTTCTGATGGCGTTGCAGGGCGAGAAAACCGAATCCGACCGATGCTGCGAACAAGAAGTAGATCAGCAGGTACTTGAACGAAAATATGTTGGTTGCGAGCGGCTCCGTTATCGCAACCTCCTGGATTCCGCGGACGTCGCCGACCTTCCAGTCTCGTTTGGGGCTGTCGGGATGCGTGTTGTGGCAGTTGACGCAGGTCTGTCCCATGATGACGGGCGCGACGATCCTCACCTCTTGGTTGAGGCCCTCCCATCGCACGTCGGTAAGCTCGCGGTCGGGCTGTGCGCGTAACGCGGCGAGGGAACTGCGCTCGAAATCGTCGAGCACGTGCGGCGCTCGATGCTTGAACGGATAGTCCGAGACGAAACGGTAGGAGATGTTTTTCTGCCGGTCGCTGATCACTTGGCCGAGATGCAGCGAGAAGGTCGCCGGGATCGGAATCGCTCCCGGAATTGACTCGTAGTTGCTCGTCACGACGGTCGGCCCGTGGCCACCGCTCAACACCCGGCGCACGACGTCGTTGTCGTAGTAACCGCGAATCCCCGTGATCGCCGAATTGAGATCGGCGACCTGGAGCCGCAAAGCGTGCTCGGAGACGTCACGCAAGTCCAGCCACACCGCGAGCGGAAGTCCGACGAGCAAGAGAACGACCGCTCCCAGCACAAGCGGCAGACGCGCGCGCATTCCGGCCGTTTCAGGCGACGCCCGTGCTTCTCCCCCGCGCCCCAACGAACATCAATGCGCTGCTCAAGAACAACGCGCAGGCGGCGGCGACGATCGCCGCATCGTACGTTCCCGTGTGCAGCGTCAGGCTCGTCGCAACCAGCGGTCCCGCGATTTGACCCGCGCCGAAGATCGTCGCAAGCCGTCCGATCGCGACGTGGCTGCGCTCGGGATAGAGCTCTCTACCCAAGGCGTTGGCGAGCGTCGTGATTCCCATGAACGTTCCGCCCAGGGAGATCGCCGCCAGCGTCGCACCGTAGGCGTTCGGCGCAACGATCGGCGCGAGGGTACCTGCGGCCTGAACCGCGAGCGCGACGCCGAGGGCGGTGGCGGCGCCCAAGCGCAAACCTAAACGGTTCCATACCAGCGTCGACGGGATCGCGACGCAGCCGACGAGCGCCCACGCTACGTTGGCGACCGGTGCGAGCGTCGGCACGCGCACGAACATCGCAACCATGAACGTTGCGGGGATGATGTAGCCGAGCCCCTCGCCGCCGTATGCCGCAAAGAGCCACCAAAACAGCCGCCGGTCGCGCCCCGCGGCGGCCAACCGCTCGGGCTGCCTCCACGCAGCGGGTTCGTCGCGTAGCGCGAGGATCGTCGCTCCCACGAGTGCTGCCGAAACGAGCGCGAGCCCTAGCCACCCGCCTTGCCAGCCGCCCGATGCGGCGGATGGCGGAATCGCCGCGGCGCTCAGAACGATCCCGATGCCGACGCCCGCGTAGAGCCACCCCGCCCACGCCGGTTTTCCCTCGCGCGCCGCTCGATCCAAGACGAGACTCGAACACAATACGAAGGCGAATCGGCTCGCTACGCCGGTCACAAAACGCAGTACGATCCACAACGGCAGCGACGGAATCGCCATCGCAGCGGTGGCGAGGATGACCGCCGCAATCGAGCCGCGCACGGTCGCGAGCCGTCGTCCGCGCAACGCAGGCGCCATCGCGAGCAGCACGCCGGCAAGATATCCTGCAAGATTCGAGCTCGCGAGAACTCCCGCCATCCCGGCGGAAAGGCCGGCGTGCGCGTGCATCAGCGGAAGCATCGGCGTGTACGCGAACCGCCCGATTCCCATTGCGACGGCGAGGACGACGACTGCCGCGATGAGGAACCGCGCGTCGCGAACGCTTATCGGGTTACGACCGTTCCGCCGATCCCGTCGGCGAGCGCCTTCTCCGCCTCCGCTACATTTGCGAAGCGCTCGAAGTGATCGAACGTCGCGACGAACGTTCCCGTCCCCCGCAAGAGGAACGCCCGGCCTTGATAGACTTCATCGATGCGCGTTACGTACCAGAGATCGGCAAGCGCTTGGCTCGAGGTTTCCGTCACTTGGCCCGAGCTGGCATGCGGCGGCAAGACGTAGGGAACGTAGGTCAGCTTTTCGACGCGCCCGCTCGCGTTGTCGATCCACATGCTTCCGGCGCCGTGCTGTGCGTCGTGCAGCGTGCTCGTGAACCCGATCTCGACGGTCCCCTCGCGGCAATCGCAGCTCTTGACGGCGAACGCGTAATCGCCGATGTATCGCGGGTCGTAGGGTTCTTTGAAGAAAATCTTCCCCGCCGACCAGCCCTCGTTCGTCTGCGCGTCGCGGTCGGCGATCTGCTTCGGCGAAAACGATTTGCCGTCGTCCGCCACGCGATAGTATTTCGCTTTGAGGAAGGCGCCGTCTTTGAGCAGCAACCCGCTCTCGCTGTCCTCACTGTGCTTGACGACCCCCGCGTCGATCGTCGTCGCGAAGTGGCGCTGCATTCCGATCAAGCCACGAGTCTGTGCCGCATAAAATGAAGAAGCGCGCAGAACGGCTTCCGGCGCATCCGGCGCCGCCGGGAGCGGCGAGCCGACGCCCGCTCGAGCGATGGCAAGGACGAGCACGATTGTCGCAGCCGGCCACTTCATCCCCTGGATTATTCCCCTTCCGCGGCGCTGCGGCTAGCCTCGATACCCCCGTTTTCCCGAATCTCTAAGCCAGAGCCGGATCAGGTGCCGTTTTTCGTGCGCCGCGTCACCGTCGAAGAACTCGGTCCGCGCATGACACGTCGAGCGGTTGTTCACGAGCTGGATCTGTCCGGGTTGGAAATCGAGC
>JAFAMS010000243.1 GCA_019233165.1 Vulcanimicrobiota bacterium
AACGTGGCCGGCTCGCTCAACGCAGTCACCGGGCACATCAACACGTACGCGGCTGAAGACGCGATCGGCCAGATCGATTACGCCCTGAACCAGGTCCTCGGGACGAGGGCGCTGCTCGGTGCGATCATCGTCCGGTTGAACGAAGACGAAGCGAACAACAACATCGCTTCGGTCAACCTGACGGCATCGGCGTCGCAGATCAAGGATCTGAACGTCGCCCAGGCAACCACGGAATACACGAAGCTCCAGATCCTGGTGCAAGTGGGCACGTCGGTGTTGGCGCAATCCAACATCAACGCGCAATCCGTGTTGGCGTTGTTCAGATAAGACAACGTAGCCCCGGCGGGCCCGCTTCGGCGGGCCCGCCTACCGGCCGTTAAGGGAGACGGCCACGAACCCACAACTGAATAACCCAAACAACATAGGTCATTAGGAGGATGTTCCAAGTCCGGTCGCCGGGCTTGGATCAAGGAGGAGAAAACCTATGCCAGGCATTGGCGGCATTTCAATTGCCACCAACCTACTTGCCAATTCAGTCACGCTCAATTTGAACCGGAATCAAGGACTACTGCAAACGTCCGTGACCCGGCTCTCGAGCGGTCTGCGGATCAACACGGCCGCGGACGACCCCTCGGGTCTGGCGATCGCCACGCGATTGGTCGCTCAATCGCAAGGGTTCGATCAAGGCAGTCTCAACGTTCAGGACGCGAACAACGCGGTGACCGTCGCAGACGGCGCGCTCGGGTCCGAGACCGACATTCTGCAACGAATCCGTAACCTGGCAGTCGAAGCGTCATCGGACGTTTCGTCCGCTCAGGACAAGTTGAGTCTGCAGGCCGAGGTTGGCCAGCTGCTGTTGGAAATCAACCGCATCTCGCAGAACACCAACTTCAACGGGCAGTTTCTGCTCGATGGGAGCCACGAAGGGTTTACACCGCAAATCAATTTCAATGCGGTGATCAACTCCAACGCGGTTCTAGGCGCGTCGGTCGGACCCGGCGTGAACAACCTGCTCGTCTCCAATGTCACGTTCTCGGTCACGAACAACTCGTCGCTCGACGGTACGCTTTCGCTGCAGGTCGCGCAGCTGACGTCTTCACAGCAAGGCGTCATCTTCTCGTTCCTGAGCTCGGCGACCAACGGTTACCAGCAAGTCTGTATTGCGACGGTAACGCCGGCGGCGATCGTGTTCACCTACGACGGCATTCAGGTGACGACAGGCACCAACATCGGCACAGTCGATGTAGGAGTGACGTCGTACGTGAAGATCACACAATTCGTGAGCGCGGCGTCAAACCCAAGCAATCCCGCGTTCACGATCCAATCGGGAGCCAGCCAAGGCGCCGTCATAACGGTGGGCATTGCGGCAACCAACACCCAGACCCTAAGGATCTCCAACGTCAACGTCGCGGGCTCGATCGGAAGCGGGAGCAACGTGGCGGCGGCGGAGGACGCGATCGGGCAGATCGATTACGCTCTGAACCAGGTCCTCGGTGCGAGGGCCTTGCTCGGTGCGGTTATCGTCCGGCTCAACGCGGACGAGAACAACAACAACATCGCCTCGGTCAACCTGACCGCGTCGGCGTCCAACATTCAGGACCTCAACGTGGCGCAGGAGACGACGAACTTTACGAAGCTCCAGATCCTGGTGCAAGTAGGCACGTCGGTCTTGGCTCAGTCGAATCTGAACGCTCAAACGGTCCTGCCACTCTTTCGGTAACGGACAGGTGGTAAACGCCGGCGGGAGCGGCGGGGCGCATCCCGCCGGTTCCTAGGGCCCCGTAGGAGCGGGGGGCGGGTCCGCCGAGGCGGATCCGCCCCTGGCCCCTCAACATCCGGCGGCGGGCGCCCGATGAATGGTCTGAGAGGACTTCTTATGCCTATTCATACCGTTCACGCCGACGGATCCGAGCGGCCCGATTCGCTCTTGTTCGGCATCCCCTACCCGCCGGACGGCTACGAGCAGTTGCCCGAGGGGATCAGCCTGTGCATGATCGTCAAGAACGAGGAGCGCTTCCTCGAGTCTTGCCTGCGCAGCGTCGAGGGCATCGTCGACGAGATCAACATCGTCGATACCGGCTCGACCGACCGGACGCTCGAGATCGCCGAAAAGTTCGGCGCGCGCATCGAGCACCGCGAGTGGCGGAACGACTTGGCTTGGGCGCGCAACGAGGCGCTCAAGATGGCGACGAGGCGCTGGACGCTCATCTTGGACGGCGACGAGGAGATCGCGCCGGAATCGCGCCGTTGGCTCCTCGACTTGCGCACGGTGCCCAGCTATCTGACGGTCCTCTACACGCGCATTCACAACGACACGACCGAGCACGGCGCGGTCGGAATGATGTCGCACAGCTTGCCGCGGATTTTCCCGACGAACCCACGGATCAGCTATCGCGGCGTGATCCACGAGACGCTGGTCGTCGACGACGGCGAGACGCGGGCGACGGCGGTCATCACGCCGATCCGCATCCTTCATCGCGGCTACACGATGGAGATCATCGGCGCCAAGAAAAAAGAAGAGCGCAATGCGCCCTTGCTGCGGCGCGCGACCGAAATCCACGCGGAAGATTCGTTCTCCTGGTTCAACTACGGCAACTACTTGCTCGGCAGCGAGCAGTACGACGAGGGGATCGAGTCGCTTCAGCGCGTCGTCGACATGGAACGCGGCAAGGAGATGCGGGGATTCGTCCCGATGGCGTACGTCTTCTTGGCGGGGACGGTCGCGACGCATCTCAAGGACATCGATCGCGCGCTGACGACGATCGACGAGTGTCTCGACCGGGCTCCCAACTACGTCCTCGCGATCTATGGCAAAGCCGAGATCTTGGCGCGGGCCGGGCGCTATGAAGAGGCGCGCGAATGGTTCAAAAAAGCGATCGCAACGAAGGCGACCGAAGAGCGCTACAACGTAGTCGACGAAGAGCTCTCGCTCTGGAAGAGCCAGTACAACATCGCGACGACGTTCCTCAACGAAGCCGGGCGCGAGGAAGAAGCGATCGCCTGGCTCGAGGAAGCGCACCGGAACAAGCCCGACGTGTGGATCGTCGTCGAGCGGCTGGCGATCGTTCTCGAAAAAGTTCGGCGTTACTTCGACGCCGAGATCGTGCTGCGCGAAGCCTTCGAGCGTCACCGCGATGCGGCCACCTCGATCACGTACGTCAACTATCTGGCACGTCGCAAGCGGATGACGCGCGCCCTCGAAGTGATCGAGGAGGCGCTTCCGAGCGCGAGCGACGACGTGGCCGCGGCCCTCAACGTCGCCGCAGCGGCGATCGTTCGGGAGGTCGGAAACGGCGATCCGATCCCGTACCTCAAGTCCGCGCTCGACGTCGCGCCGGGGTCTGGAATGGCGCTCGCGATGCTCGATGAGATCTACGCGCAGCAAGGGGACGAGCTCGCCCGTGCTCGGCTTCGCCGTGAGGAGTTCGACGCTCCGCTGCAAACGGCCGCAGATTACATGCGCCGCTCGAGCAGGCTCCTGGAGGAGCATCGGCTCGAAGACGCCGCTTCGGTGGCGGAGGAAGGCGCGGTCCGGTTCGCCGGCGATGCGTCGCTCGTTTTCAACCTTGGCCTGGCGCTCGCGCAGCTCGAGGGGAAGAAGGACCGCGCGATCGAGGTGTTGGCTGCGGCGACCAAAGGCGATCCGAGCGCGATCGAGGCGGCCGCTTTCATGCGTGCGAGCCTCCTCGAGAAGGAAGGACGCAACGAGGCGGCACTGGAGGTGCTCGACGCCGTCTTCGGAGAGGAACCGACAAACGAGGATGCGTTGCTCTTTCACGCCCGCCTTCTCGAGTCGTTGGGCCAGAGCGAAGCAGCGGAGGCGGGGTTGCGTGCCGCGATGGGAAGCGGACGCAAGCGCATCGGCGTCGAGCTCGCGGCCATGATGCTGCGCGCCGGACGCATCGCCGAAGCGGGCGACGTCGCGAGCGAGGCGTTGGCGACGGCCTGAACATGCCCCCTGCGGTGCTCTTCATCGGCACGCCGAATCCGATCTCGGTGCGCGCGGTGCCGAAGAGCTTTCGCGTGCTCGAGAGCACGCCGGAGGGCGCGCTCGCGGCCGTGCAAGCTTGTGCCGAAGAGTCGGTCTTGATTCTCGAATGCGAGGCCGCCGCGACGCCGCAAACCTTTGCAGCGGCCTCGCAGCTCGATCCGCGAGGCGGAATCGTCGGCGGCTGCACGACGGAGCCGGGGCAAGGCGTCCGCTTTGGAACGGTTTTCGCGACGGTTCCTTTCGGACCGTGGGCGGTCGAACCGTTTGCGATGATCGATCAACGCGGAGCCGGCTCGCGAGCGGCGGCGGAGGCGATCGACGCCGTCGTTGCGGGCGCGTACCTCGTTGACCGCGCGGCTTTCGTTGCCGCAGGCGGATTCGATCCGGTGCTCGGATCGCCGTGGCGAACGTTCGACCTGTGCGCGCGAATTCGCGCCGGCGGAGGCGCCGTTCGTTGGGATCCGAGCCTAACGTTCAACGCCGAAATCCGGCCGCCGCCGGCCGGCGATGCGGTCGATCGCCGCGATTTCGTTCGTCGCTGGAGCGAAGCGCTGGCGGCGCGTTTTGACCTGGAGGCGCCCGCGCTCGGCACGATTCGCCGTCCGGTCCGGCTTGCGCTTGGACAGCGCGAGCTCCTCAGCATCGCGCTTCCCCCGGTTGAGGTGGCGATCTGTGGCGACGGGCCCTTGCAGCCGGCAAAAGTTCGCGCATCGACGCGCGTGCGGCTCGCAAGCGTACGGGACGTCCGCGCAGAGGGAGCCGAGACGTATCTAGCCTCGCTGCTCGCTTCGCGCTCCGATCGGTATCTCGCGCTCGTCGAGGCGAGCGCGCTGATGGACGATCGTTGGCTCGAACGGATGCTCGTCGAGCTGGAGTTCGCCGCCAACGTGGCGGCGGTTCGAGAAGACGGGCGGACGCTGCTGGCCTTGGCGCGCATTCCGCTCGACGTTCAACCGAAAGCTGCAATGCCGTACCCGCAAGCGCTCGACGATGTTCTCGAACGGGCGGCAGGGCGCGGCAAGGTAATTCGCGACCTGCGGCCGGGCGCGAGCCTCCGCCGTGCGGTTCGCAGGGCTTCGCAAGATCTCGGCGTCAGCGTAATCATCGTCGCGCACAGTCA
>JAFAMS010000265.1 GCA_019233165.1 Vulcanimicrobiota bacterium
AGCTTCGAGAACCGCATTCGGCTCGCGCTCGAGATTGCGGCGGCATTCCGCGCGGTCTGGCCCGAGGACCGGCCGCTCTTCGCGCGGATCTCGTCGACCGACTGGACGCCGGGAGGTTGGGACATTGAAGCGTCGGTTGACCTTGCCAAACGCCTCGCCGCCGAAGGTGTCGATTTGATCGACTGTTCGTCGGGCGGGAACGTCGCCGACGCACGAATTCCGATGGAGCCGCTCTATCAGGTTCCCTTCGCCGAGCGGATTCGTCGCGACGCGAAGGTTCCGACGGGAGCCGTCGGACTCATCACGACGCCCGAGCAATGCGAGGCGATCCTCCAGCGGCGTCAAGCCGATCTCATCCTCATGGCGCGAGAGTTTTTGCGCGATCCGTATTTCCCGCTCTTCGCCGCCGGCGAGCTCGACGCGGAGATTTCGTGGCCGAAACAGTACGAGCGCGCGAAGCCCGCGCGGCGCGCGGTTAGCGCGTAGCCGGCTCCTTTGCTTTCAGCAGCGTCCGCAGCGCGCTGTGATCGCGTTCGCCGCCGCCGCCCTCGACGAGCGCGGTGAAGCGGTCGAGCGCGAGCTTCGCCGCGGGCGCGTCCAGCCCCGATTCCCGCGCGGTCTGGTCGACGATGCGCATGTCCTTTTGATGCAGTCGCGACTTGAAGCCGGGTTGGAAATTGCCCTCGAGCATTCGCTGGCCGTGCAAATCGAGGATTCGGCTCTGCGCGAATCCGCCTAAGAGGACGCTCCGAACCTTGGCCGGATCGACTCCCGCCGCTTCGGCGAGCGCGAGCGCTTCGGCGACCGCTTCGATCGTAACGCCGACGACGAGCTGGTTGGCGGCTTTTGCGATCTGACCCGCACCGCTTGGACCGACGAGGACGATGTTCTTTCCCATCGCCTTGAAGATCGGCTCGACCGCGTCGAAGGCACCCTGCGGTCCCCCGGCCATGATCGAGAGCGTCGCTTCGATCGCACCTTTTTCGCCGCCGCTCACCGGCGCATCGAGCGCTTGCGCACCCTTTTCACCGACCGTTTCGGCGACGCGCCGCGCGCTCGCCGGCGCGATCGTGCTCATGTCGACGTAAATCGCGCCCGGCTTGATCCCTTCGGCGACGCCGTCTTTTCCGAGCACCACTTCTTCGACATCGGGCGAGTCGGGGAGCATCGTGATGACGACGTCGCTTTGCGCCGCGACGTCTCTCGGCGAGGAGCCGGCTTTTGCGCCTTCGGCGACGAGCTCGTCGACCGTAGCGCGTTTGCGCGTGTGCACCACGAGCGGGTAACCCGCTTTGAGAAGATTGCGGGCCATCGGTTTCCCCATGATTCCGAGGCCGATGAACCCGATCGTCGGTTTTGTGCTCATACCGGCAACGCTGCTTTCGTTTCGATGCTTCGCAAGTAGTCCGCCCTGGAGCGCGCCGCCCCGAGCATGAAGGTAAGATCGCTCCCGCTCAAGATGAAGCGCGCGCCGAGCTCGATGTAGCGCCGAGCGATCGTCTCGTCGTAGACGCCGCCCATTCCCGCCCATTTGCCGTGCTTCCCGCAGGCCGCCACCACGCGACGGTACGCTTCGGCGATTTGCCGGTTTCCGAAGTCGCCGTGGATACCCATCTCCGCGCACAGGTCGTTCGTCCCCACCAGCAAGACGTCGATCCCCTCGACGGCCGCAATCGCGTCGGCGTTCTCGACCGCATCAGGGGTCTCGATCATGGCGACGATCAATCCCGCCGCGTTCAGCGACGATGCATATTCGGCCGGTTTGACGGCGGCATAACCGAGCTGCGGCGCATTGCCTGCCATCGAACGGTGACCTTGCGGCGGAAACTTGAGCCGGTCGACGATCGCGCTCGCTTCTTGCGGGCCGTCGACGTGCGGGAACACGATCCCCAGCGCTCCGTTGTCGAGCAGCCGAGTCGCCATTGCGTATTCGCCGCTAGGGACGCGTGGAATCGGCGTGATCCCTGCGTCGAGCGCAGCGACCGAAATTTGCGCGGCGAGATCGAGCGAGAGCGCGCCGTGCTCGAGGTCGATGAAGAGAAAATCGTAGCCCGCGCTCTGCATCAGCTTCGCGATCTCGTGGCTGCGCGCGAACCGGACTCCGGCGCCGAGCGCGAGCTCTCCGCGTTGCAGCCGCTCGCGCGCGATGTTTCTGACCGCCGGCATCTATCTTCCCCTCTCGGCGAGCGATTTCAGATGAAACGAAACGTGCGAGAGCGCCTTTGGATTCGGTTTTCCCTGGTGCAAAACGAGCGTGACCGCTTCGCTCTCCACCGCAACGCCGCCCGGAAACTCGAACGCTTTGCGCAGCCCGAAGTTCTTGACCCACCACCGCGCGCTCTTGCGCGGATCGCGCACCTTGATCCCGAAGTGGCCGACGTTTCCAAGCGTCCAGGGCATACGCGCCTGCTACGGACCACAGGATTGTTGTTCCCGCCGAGATAGTCTGGGTACAGATGCACGACTCGTCCCGCGTCCTCGAGCGGCTCCACGAGCTCGCGCAGCTCGGGCGCTACGAGGCCGGAATCGACCGCGCTTTGGCGACGCCCGCGGAGCGCGCGGCACGCGACCGCTTCGCCGCATGGGCGCGCGCCGGCGGGCGGACGCTGACGCAGGACCGCGTCGGTAATCTCTTTGCGCGCCGCGCGGGCTCAGACCCCGGCGCGCCGGCGATCCTCGTCGGCTCGCACCTCGACACCGTCAAGACCGGCGGCGCGTACGACGGCGCTTACGGCGTCGTCGGTGCGCTGTGCGCCCTCGAGACGCTCGACGCGCGTAAGATCGCGACGCTCCATCCCCTCGACGCGGTCGCGTGGGTCGGGGAAGAGGGGAGCCGCTTTCCGCTGGGCTGCTTGGGAAGCGCGGTGTTCGCGGGTCTCACCGGGGTCGATGAAGCGCTCGCGCTCGTCGACGACGCGGGGATCGCGCTCGGCGACGCGCTCGCAGATGCGGAAGGCGGGCTGTTGCGCGGCCTGCCGCAGCGCGAGCCGGAGCCACTCGCCGCATACGTCGAGCTGCACGTCGAGCAGGGTCCGATCATGGAGCGAGCCGGAATGCGCCTTGGGATCGTGACGGCGATCGCCGGACAACGGCGATTTCGCGTCGTTGCATCGGGGACGAGCGGTCACGCGGGGACGGTACCGATGTCGATCCGCGCCGACGCGCTCGCCGCCGCCGCCGAGATCGTCCTCGCACTCGAGAAAGCGGCGCTCGAACGCGAAGCAGTCGTTACCGTCGGACGGCTCGTCGTCGAGCCGGGGGCGACGAACGTCATCCCGGCGCGCGTCACGTTCAGCGTCGACATGCGCTCGCCGGACGACGCCGTGCTCGATGCGCTCGAACGAGTCCTCGACGAAGAGACCCGGGAGGTCGGCGCGCGCCGCGACGTTCGCTTTTCGAGGGTCCCCCTCGAGCGGCGTGCCGCAACCCCCATGAACCGCGACCTCCGCGAAGCGATCCGTCGCGGCGCGGCTTCGACGGGCGAACGGACGATGGACGTACCCAGCGGCGCCGGCCACGACGCGATGTGCGTCGCGGCGGTCGCGCCCGCCGCAATGCTGTTCGTTCCCAGCATCGGCGGAGCGAGCCACGTCGGCGAAGAGAGGACCGCCGACGACGACCTGGAGCTCGGCGTCGAAGCGCTCGCCGCCGCGCTCGTCGAGATCGACCGGATGCTCGGGGGAGCCGAGCGCGGCTGACCGAAGTACGGCCGACGCCATGAAAAAGGCTCTGGTCATCGACGCTTCCGAGAAGAACTTGGCGATCTACGCAAAGACCTTGCAGGGGATCCCCGAGCTCGCGGTCACGACGTTCACGTCGTCGACCGTCGGACTGCATTGGGCCGCCCAGAACGAGCCCGATATCGTGGTGATCGACTACGATACGCCGCAGCTGAACGGGATCGAGTTCATGGTCGCCTTCCGCAAACGTCCGCGGACCGCCGACGTTCCGGTCATCATGATCACCGACCCGAAGGATCGAACGATCCGGCACTCGGCGCTCCAGAACGGGGCCGACGATTTCCTCGAACGGCCGGCCGACGAGTTCGAGTTTTTGGTGCGCGCGCGGAATTTGCTCAAATTGCGCGACCGGACGATCACCCTTGCGAGCAAAGCCGCGCGACTCGCCGACGAGGTACGCAAGGCGACGGAGGTGATCTCGCGCCGCGAGCTCGAGACGATCCACCGGCTGACGCGAGCGGCCGAATATCGCGATAAGGAGACCCACAATCATATCGTCCGCATGGGGCACTACTCGCAACTTCTCTCGAAGGCGATCGGACAAAGCGACGACCGCCAAGCGCTGATGGGCCGCGCGGCACCGATGCACGACATCGGAAAGGTCGCGATCCCCGATCGAATCCTGCTCAAGCCGGGGAAACTCACCTCGATCGAGTGGCAGGTGATGCAGTCGCACGCCCGCGCGGGTTACGACATCCTGGCGGAGAGCGACTCGCCGCTGATGCAGCTAGGCGCGGAGATCGCGCTGGCGCACCACGAGAAGTTCGACGGGACCGGCTATCCGCAAAAATTGAAGGGAAAGGATATCCCGCTCTCCGGCCGGATCGTCGCGATCGCCGACGTCTTCGACGCACTGCTCTCGAACCGGCCGTACAAACCGGCCTGGCGGTTACCCGACGTCCTCGAAACCCTCAAGCGCGGAAAGGGGAATCACTTCGATCCCGATCTCGTCGATGCGTTCCTGCAGATCACGCCCGAGCTGCAAAAGGTGCGCGAGGAGTTCTCGGACTCGGAGGCCGCGGCCTAAGTCAGCTTCCCGAGAGTCCCTGCACCTCGGGAAAAAACATCTCTTTCCACGACGCCGGCGCCTTCGGGATCGTCCCGATCTTCGCCATGAACTCGGCGGTCTGCTGAACCTTCGCCGGCGCGAGCGTATAGGCGTAGTCCGGCTTGCTGATCACCGCGTAAACGCCGTCCGCCGTCTCGGTCGTTCCTTTCGTCAAGTCGACGTAGAGCTTCGCGGCGGCGCGCTTGTCCTTGTTGATCGACGCGATCGCTTCGCCGAGCGCGTCGTAGAAGGCCCGGTACGCTTTCGGATTGCCGTCGCGGAATTTCGCGGAGGCGACGATCGTGATCGCGGTCGCGGGACCGCCTAGGACGTCGTACGAGGTAAACAACGTGCGGACGCCCGGAAACTGGAGCTCCTCTTCGTGAAACGGGGACGTGGTGAAGTGCGCGTCGACGCCGTTCGCCGCGTTCTTGAGCGCGATCAGACCGTCGGGATGGCTCATCGAGACCGTGAACGGATCCAGCCGCGCGTAGTTCTCTTGGCCGAACGCCTTCGCAGCCGCCATCTGAAGGACGATCGCCTGGGTCGAGATCTTCGCGGCGGGGACGGCGATCTTGTCCTTGTCGGTGAAATCCTTGATCGACTTGATCGCCGGGTTGCGAACGTTGAGATAGAGCGGATACGTCGTCATCGCAGAGACGGCCTTGAGAGCGCCGTTCGTCTTGGTATAGAGCGTGATGAGCGACGGCGCGCCGACGGCGGCGAAGGTAACGGCTCCGGAAAGGAGCCCATCGTTGATCACGTTCGGCCCCGAGAACTCCGCGTAGTTGACCTTAAGGTCGGGGATCCCAAGCTGCTTGGCATGCTTTTCGACGAGCTTGTCGTGCTCCATCAGAAGCAGCGGTAGAAACGATACGCCGTACTGCTTGGCGATCGTGACCTGATCGGTCTCGGCACGCGCGGCAACGGCACGCCCGGCGAGGGAGACGGCCAGCGCCGAGCCGAGGAACGTCGTTCGTTTCATGGCTTTCCGTTCTGCGAGAGCAGGTAGTCGACGATCTTCGGCACGTCGTCGTCGGCGATTTGCGCCTTGTAGGCGGCGCGCATCTTGTTGACCTCCGCAGTCCACTGCGCGCGAGTGAGAGGCGGCTGAGTGTAGATGTAATCGGCGCCGTGACACACCAGGCAGTTTGCCTGCGCGACCCCTAGATTGGGCCCGTTCTTGAACTGGACGAGCGGCGGCGGGAACGTCACCGTGATCTTCTGTTGGCCTTGCGCGACCGCGAGTACGCCGAGCGCGCAAAATAGGGCCGCTGCGAGAACCGCGGCGCGCATCAAACGTTCACCTTGTACTTCTCGATATCGTTCTTGAGATAGCCGGCCGGATTCCACACCGGGACGTCCGTCTGGGTGTCGCCGCTGTTTGCCGTGGCCTTGCAAGCGAGCGTATACGAGCCGTTGCCGACGCGCGCGTCCCAAACGGTGTGCCACTTGCGGAAGCTGTACGGGCCGAGGTCGCGCCCGAGCGTCGTCTCGCGCCACGTCTTCCCGCCGTCCTCCGAGAACTCGACCTTCTTGATCCCGCTCCCCGCGTCGAACGCGATCCCACGGATCTCGGCCCGAAACCGCAGCGGGTATCGCGGGTCCGCCGCGTTCTCGGCGCCGAGCACGCGCCCGCCGTCGACGTTCGTCATGAACGAGCGGACGCGGAACTTGCTGATCGGGATCGTTTTGTAGCCCGTCTGGTCGGGGGTCACCGTATTCCCGGGAGTATCGGGGATCCGGTACGCCGTTGCCATCCAGAAGTTGTCCTCGACGTGGTCGAGGACGTCGATCGTGTCGAGCATCTTGACCCAATACGTCCCGTACCACCCCGGAACGACGAGCCTGAGCGGGAAGCCGTTGAGGAGCGGAAGCGGACGGCCGTTCATCTCGTAGGCGATCATCGCGTTCCCACCGGTGGCGAAATCGGCGTCGAGCGCTTTGCGGAATTGCGGCGTCGCCGGAAGGACGCCTCTGTCGAGTCCGCTGAACGCGACTTGTTTCGCACCTGCGCCGAGCCCCGCCCGCGCGAGGATCTCTTTGAGGGCGACGCCGCGCCAACGTGCGTTGCTCATTCCGCCGTTCGCCCACTCGCCGCCCGCGACGCGCGGGTTGAAGAGGCCGCGGCTGTTCCCCGCGCATTGGCTGACGGCGACGAGCTCGACCGGCGAAAAATCTCTGCGCAATTGGTCGACCGTCAACGTCAGCGGCTTGTTGACGAGCCCGCCGACCTTCAGTCGAAATGCGTTCACGTCGACCGTCGTCGGAATACCCGCGAGGTGCCAGCGGACGTAATGGTACTCGTTCGGCGTGAGTTCGTCGCGATCGAAGACGACGAACGGCGTCTCGAGGATCGGCGGACGCGTCGCCTGCACGATCATCAGCCCTTTTTGCGGGAAGCGCTCGAGCGGCCGGCGTCCGTTCGCCATCGGGAGGTCGATCCAATACTGCGGATCCGCATTCGCGGAGGTCCCCGCCGCAACCAAACCGGCGGCCGCACCTCCGGCGCCAACGAGAAAACCACGGCGCGTCTGAGCGTTCATGCGCTGCTCCCCTCTACGCCGTGGTTTTCTTAAGACCGGGCTCCGGCCCTGTTGGCTATCCGGCTGCGACCGTTGCGAGCTGCTCCGCGATCTTCTGCGGGACGATCTCGAAGCGATCGTGCTTCCAGCGGAACGTCCCCAAGCCTTGAGAGATCGTCCGCAACTCGGTGATGTAGTGCGCGAGCTCGGCCTGCGGGACAAACGCCGCAATGTGATGGAATCCGGGCCTGTCCGAAGGCTCGAAGGCCAGAACCTGACCGCGTTTCGACGTTACCTGCGAGAGCGCGCTCGACGCGTACGCGTTCGGAACCTCGGCATCGAGGCGCACGATCGGTTCGAGGACGACGGGCTTGCACTTGGGGATCCCGTCACGCATCCCCATCGACGCCGCGGTCTTGAACGACTGCTCGCTCGAATCGACGTCGTGGTACGCGCCGTCGAAGAGCGTGATGTGGAGGTCGACGACGGGATATCCGTTGATCGGGCCGCGTTCGAGCGCCTCGCGAACCCCCTTTTCGACCGCCGGGAAGAAGTTTTTCGGGACGACGCCCCCGACGATCTTCTCCTCGAACGTTACCCCGTGCCCGCGGGGCCGCGGCTCGATCCGCAACTTGACGTCGGCGAATTGGCCGTGTCCGCCGGTCTGATGCTTGTAACGTGAATGCACTTCGGTTGGGCCACTGATCGTCGTGCGATACGCGATCGCCGGGGCCTTGGCTTCGAGCGCCAGATTGTATTTGCGCGCCAGCCGCTCGAGCGCGGTCGAGACGTGGATCTCGCCCGAGCCCAAGAGCTGCAGCTCGTTCGTGAATTCGGCGCGGCCGACGCGCAGGCTCGGATCCTCGTCGATCAAGCGCGCGAGCGATTGCGAGAGCTTCGCCTCGTCGAGCTTTTCCTTCGGCTTGACGGCGACCGCAAACATCGGGTCGGAGAGCGGAACCGTCGGGAGCACCACGTCGGTCCCCGGGGAGACGATCGAGTCGCCCGTGCCGACGTTCTCCATCCGTGCGATGCCGACGATGCTTCCCGGTCCCGCTTCGGTTATCGGAATCTGCTTTTTCCCTTGCAAACGGAACAGGCCGCTCGTCCGCACCGTCGCGTTCCCGCGCGACGAAACGACGAGCGGCGAATCGGCTTTGAGCGTCCCCGTGATGACCCGTGCCACCGAGAGGCGACCTTGTTGGTTGACCGTCGTCTTGCAGACTTGCGCGATGATAGGCCCGTCGGCACGCACGGCGATCTCGCGGCCGTCGATGTCGACGTGCGGGAGCGTCGCCGGGCTCGGGAAAAGCCGGTCGATCGCCGCGACGAGCGCGTTCATCCCGGCGCCGCTGATCGCGGCCGCGACGAGCACGGGGGCGACGAGATCGTGGCTCGCATCTTCGGTCAGATCCTTGACGACCACGTCCTTCGCCGGTTCTTTGTCTTCGAGCAACTCTTCGAGGAGCGAGTCGTCGAAATCGCCGAGCGCTTCGAGCAGCTCGCGACGATAGCGATGGACGTTCTCGAGGATCGCGGCGTCGATCTCGACTTGGTGCTCCTTCCCGCCCGCATCGAAAGCGTACGCGACCTGCTCGACGAGATCGACGTAACCCTTGAAGTCTGGTCCGGCGCCGATGGGAAGATGTTCGGGGACGACGTGAAGGCCGTAGGCGTCGCGGAGCGTCGCCAGCGTCCCGATGAAATCCGCGCCTTCGCGATCCATCTTGTTGATCACGAAAAGGTGCGGCATCTTGCGCGATTCGATGAAATCGATGAGCGTCTGCGTCTGCATGACGCGGCCTGGGTCGGGATCCAGGACGACGATTGCGGCATCCGCGGCGAGCAATGC
>JAFAMS010000094.1 GCA_019233165.1 Vulcanimicrobiota bacterium
GCGGATCGGCAGCGGCGATCGCATTCGCGTTCGCGGCGGTGTCGTGTACGCTGGCGCGCAACGGAGCCGTGCAGAGCCGAAACGCGAGCTGAACGATCAGAAGAACGACGATTCCGAGCGCGAGCGCCGAGAGAATCGCGTAGATCAGCGTGAGGCGCGCTCGCAGCGAGCGCACTTAGGATTCGCGCAGCGCGTAGCCGACGCCGCGTACCGTATGGATCAGTTTCGGCAGCGGCGTCTCGTCGATCTTCGTCCGCAAATAGGAAATGTAGGTCTCGACGGTCGCCGGAGCGACGTCGCGATCGGCGCCCCAAACGAGATCGAGCAGCTCGAGGCGCGTGAAGACGCGGCGCGGCCGGCGAATCAGCGTCGCCAGCAAATCGAACTCGCGCATCGAGAGCGCGATCGAGCGCTGGCCGCGGCGCACCGTACGCGCCTCGAGATCGACCTCGAGATCCGCGAAGCGCAAGACGCTCACGCGACGCAGATTCGGCCGGCGCACCGCGCTCCGCACGCGTTCGACGAGCTCGTCGAGATCGAACGGCTTCGCCAGATAGTCGTCGGCGCCGGCCTTGAGCCCGTCGACCCGGTCGCGAACGTCGCCGCGCGCGGTGAGCATCAAGATCGGTTTCTCGCTATAGCGGCGCATCAGCGGGATCAGCGCGATCCCGTCGATCTTCGGCATCATGATGTCGAGCACGACGCAATCGGGGTCCCAGTCGCGGACCAGGCTGAGCCCGTCCGCCCCGTCGACTGCCGAGCGAACCTCGAAGCCCGCCTGGGTCAGCGTGTCCTCGAGCAGCGCACGGATGCTCTGCTCGTCGTCGATGACCGCAACGCGGCGGCCCTCCTCGGCAACCATGAGGGTATCCTGGCGCCGATTCCTGGGAAGCATCTTTGAAATTTTTTCTGTGTCCCGGTGCCGCCTTAATAGCTACTTAATATCTGGGTTGTTGAATAGCTAGGCTATGGAACCGTCCTCCTTACTGTTCCTCGGGCTTGCCCTTGGGTTGGCGTTCGCGTTCGAATGCGTCAACGGCTTTCACGACACCGCAAACGCCGTCGAGACGGTGATCTACACAAACTCGCTGCGGCCGACCGTCGCCGTCGTGTGGTCGGGGCTTTGGAACTTGACCGGCGTGCTGTTGTCGTCCGGAGCCGTGGCGTACGGGATCGTAGCGCTGCTTCCGGTCGAGCTCGTGCTGCACGTCGGTTCCGGCGCCGGCTTCGCGATGGTCTTCGCGCTGCTGATCTCGGCGATGACCTGGAACGTCGGGACGTGGTTCATCGGCCTCCCCGCATCGAGCTCGCACACGCTGATCGGCTCGATCGTCGGCGTCGGGCTCATGAACTCGCTGCTCTCGCCGGGACACGTGTTCGGCGACGGCGTCAACTGGTCGAAGGTTCAGGACACGCTTGCGGCGCTGGTCATCTCGCCGATCGTCGGCTTCGTCGGCTCGGCGTTGCTCTTGTTGCTCGTCAAGTTCCTGGTTCGCCAGCCGGACCTCTACAAGTCGCCCGAAGGAAAGAAGCCGCCGCCGCTGTGGATTCGCGCGATTCTCGTTCTGACGTGCACCGGCGTGAGCTTCGCGCACGGCTCGAACGACGGACAAAAAGGGATGGGGCTCATCATGCTGATCCTCATCGGGATCGTTCCAGCGAGCTTCGCGCTCAACTTGACGATCGGCGGCGGCGAGCTGACCGCGCTCAAGGCGAACAACGCAGCGGCACAAAAAACGCTGCAGCCGTACGTGCAGTACGCGGGGATGGAGCCGGCGATCGCCGAGCAGGCGCTCTCGGACTACATCAAAGTCTCGGGAACGATTTCAGACAACGTCTACGGCGCGCTCGCCAATCGCAATCTGCAGCTCGGCAAAGATATCGAGAAGATCAGCTCGCTCTCACAGATCCCCGAAGCGGATCGCGCGCGAGTCCGCACGGAGATCTACTTGGTCGACGAGACGATCACGAAACTCGGCAAGACCAAGAAGATCACCGCTGACGAGAAAGCTGCGCTGGCGGCATATAAGAAAGAGCTCGACAAGGCGACCAAGTTCATCCCCGACTGGGTGAAGATCGCCGTTGCGCTCTGCCTTGGGTTGGGCACGATGGTCGGCTGGAAGCGAATCGTCGTGACGGTCGGCGAGAAGATCGGCAAACAGCATCTTGCTTACGCACAAGGCGGATCGGCCGAGCTCGTAACGATGCTGACGATCCAATCGGCCGATATGCTCGGCCTGCCGGTGAGCACGACGCACATCCTCTCCTCGGGGATCGCCGGAACGATGTTCGCGAACCGCTCGGGTCTCCAAACCCAGACGATTCGCAACATTCTGATGGCGTGGGTGCTCACGCTTCCCGTCTGCGTGTTCCTCGGTGCGATGCTCTTCGCAGCCGGGATCCTCGGCGTTCTCAAATTGCTCGGCGTGCACTAAGCGGTGCAGGGCGCTCCGGAACGCTTTCGTAACGTTCCGACATGCGAGCGATTCTAAAGGCGAAGCCCGCGGCCGGCGTCGAGCTGGCGCGCGACTATCCGGAACCGGAGATCGGCTCCGGCCAAGTCCTCGTCGAGGTCGCGGCGACCTCGATTTGCGGGACCGACGCGCACCTCTACGTCTGGGACAAGAGCGCGCAAGCGTTCAACCCCACGCTCCCGATCGTGATCGGCCACGAGTGCGCCGGAACGGTCGTCAAAGTCGGACCGAACGTCGAGGGCCTGCGGGTCGGGGACCGGGTCGCGGCGGAGTCGCACATCTTCTGCGGCGCGTGCTACATGTGCCGGACCGGAAACGCGCACAACTGCTACAACATGAAGCTGCTCGGCTTGACGTGGCCGGGAGCGTTCGCGAACTACGTCCCGCTGCCTTCGCACGTCTGCTTCCCGCTGCCCGAGTCGCTCCCGCTCGAGCTCGGCGCACTCTTCGAGCCGAGCGGCGTCGCCGTGCACGCGATCCAGCGCGCCGGAAACCTCGACGGCTGCAGCGTCTTGATCACCGGTGCCGGCCCGATCGGTCTCACGCTCACGCAGCTCGCGTACGTCATGGGCGCGACCTCCGTCGTCGCGCTCGAACCGAATCCGTTTCGCCGCAAGCTCGCCGAGCGCTACGGAGCCCGCGCGCTCGATCCTCGCGAGGCCGACATCGAGGCGATCGCGCGCAAGGATTGCGCCAGACACGGCGGCTTCGACGTCGGGTTCGAGATATCGGCGGCGCCGGGGACGCACGAGACGCTCTTGAAGGCAGTGCGCCGCGAGGCGACCGTCGTGTGCGTCGGCCACCCCAGCGAGCCGATCAGCCTCGACGTCGCGACCTACATCAGCA
>JAFAMS010000329.1 GCA_019233165.1 Vulcanimicrobiota bacterium
CGTCCGGAAATCACGAAGCATGAATCCGTTCGAGCTCAGCGTGTACAAGAGCTCGCCGAGAGCCCGGTCGTGGCGCTCCAGCTCGAACTGCATGTTCACGCCGTCTGCCGCGACTCTCATCGAGAGGGCGCGGACGCCGGCGATCGCGCGCGCGCGTTCGACCAAATTTTCGTCAACGCGGTCGAGCATCGCTTCGTAACGCGTCGTCTCGTATCCGGCGAGCTCTCGCGGCGGCGCACACGCGACGATGCGGCCGCCGTTGACGATCGCGACGCGATCGCAAATCTCCCACGCTTCCTCCAGCAGGTTCGTCGCCAAAATGACCGTCTTGCCGGCGCGGCCGACGAGATCTTCACGGATCAACTTGCGCAGGTCGTAGGCGTGGACGGGATCGACGGCGCGCGTCGGTTCGTCGAGGAAGAGTACCTTCGGATCGGCCAGCAGCGCACGAGCGACGGTGATCCGCTGGCGCATCCCCGACGAGAAGCTCGCAATCCGGGTGTTCAAGGTCCCGCTCAGATCGACGAGCTCGAGAACCTCGTCGATTCTGCGGCGCAACCGCTTCCCGTACAATCCGGCGAGTGCCCCGAAAAACTCTAGGTTCTGCCGGGCCGTAAGCCGCAAATAGAAACTTCGCTCTTCGCTGGTGCAGAGCCCGACGCAGCGGCTTGCGGCGAGCGGGTGCTTCATGACGTCGATCCCGTCGATCGTCATCCGCCCGCGATCCGGAACAGTCAACGTTGCGAGCAGCTTCAGCAACGTCGTCTTTCCGGCGCCGTTCGGTCCCAAGAGGCCGAAGAGCTCGCCGCGGCCGACGGTTAGATTAACGTCGAAAAGTACTTGCCGCCGGGGCGCGCGACCGCGATATTTAAAGAGGGCCGCCGTTCCGAACACCTGCGGGAACGACTTGTCGACGTGCTCGACGACGAGCATCGGATCGTCCATCGGGTTTCATCGTCCCCCGTTATTGGGGAAGTCACACGTACCAATGCGCACGTTGCGCGTCATGCATGTGATCACCGACCTTGGCACGTACGGTGCCGAGCGTTTCCTGCTCGAGCTTCTCACCGAGTTGCCCGTGCCGTCGCTCTCGCTCGGCGTAACGCTCGTCGCCGGGCGCAGCGTTCCGGCGCCGCTGCGCGAGCGCGACATCGACGTTTGCGCGCTGGGACGAAGCGGCCGGTACGATTTCAGCTTCCTTCCGCGCATGGTCGGTTTCTTTAACGCATGGAAACCGGATATCGTTCATACGCACACGCATCACGGCAAATATTGGGGACGCTTGGCCGCTGTACTTGCAGGCGTTCCGACGGTCGTGCACAGCGAGCACAATAGCGACTTTCGGGCGAGCGCACCCTTCGTCGTGCTCAACCGCTTGCTTCACCGGCGGACGAAGCGAATTGTCGCTCTCTCGGAGACGCATGGCAGCTGTCTGGGTCGTGCGGAAGGGGTCCCTTCCGAGCGAATCGTCGTGATACCGAACGGAATCCGCCTGCCGCGCGATCTCGATCGAGAAGCCGCGCGCCGAAAGCTGGGTACCGACGGTGACACGCTCGCTCTGATGCACGTCGGCCGCCTCTGCGGCGTGAAAAACCAGCGCCTCGCGCTCGCGGCGCTCTCGATTCTCTCCGGCGATTTGCGCTTGCGCGCCAAGCTCTTCTTCGCGGGGGACGGCGATGACCGCGCCATGCTCGAAGGGCTCGCCCAACGACTAGGAGTCGGCGGGAACGTCGTCTTCCTCGGCTACCGCGACGATCTCGTCGGTCTGCTTCCAGCGGCCGACGCCTGGCTGATGACCTCGCTTAATGAGGGTATGCCGATCTCGATGATCGAGGCGATGGCCGCAGGAATTCCGATCGTGACGACGCCCTGGAACGGTGCCGCTGCGATGCTCGAAGGCGGCCGCTGCGGATGGGTGAGCTCGAGCATGAGTCCGGAATCGTTCGCGACCGCGCTCGAGTCGGCGCTTCGCGATCCGGCGGAAGCGCGCGAACGCGGGGGGCGCGCACGAGCGCGCGCGGTCCAGCTCTTTTCGATCGAGCGCACCGCGCAGCAATACGTCGCGTTGTACCACACGTTGGTGGGTGCTTGAAGTGCGTTTGGCGATCGTGTCCTCGCGCTTCCCCGACGAGCCCGGGGAAGCGTTTCTCTCGGCAGAGCTCGAGGCGTTACGTCCGTGCGTCGAGCGGCTCGCCGTCCTTCCGGCGTTGCCCGGGGCGACGGCGTACCATCCTTATAAGGGAGAAGTCGTGCGGATCCCGGTCGCCGGCGCGGCAACCCTGGTTGCGGCGGTGCGCACGTTTCTTCGGCGACCCGGACGCGCGCTCGCTGCATTGCGCGATATTCTCTTTGCGCCGGGGCGGCTCGCGCATCGCCTCAAGAACTTAGCGATCTATCCTAAAGGACTGGCCATCGGCGCAGTCCTCGCGCGAGAGCGCTTCGATCACGTCCACGCGTACTGGCTTTCCGCTCCGGCAACGCTCGCGATGGTCGCGGCGCGCACGGCCGGGATCACGTGGAGCGCGACGGGCCACCGTTGGGACATCTACGACGACAACTTCCTTGCGCTCAAAGCCAAGCGAGCGACCGCGATTCGAACGATCTCGTCGCAAGGCAAGGACGCGGTTTGCGCGCGCGTCGCTCCCCTCGACCGCGCCCGGATCGACGTCGTCCCGCTCGGGGTCACAATTCCCGAAGCGATCGCGGTGCCGCCGCCGCGCGAGGAGCTGGTCGTGCTGTGCGCGGCCGAGCTGCGACCGGTCAAGGGACACGCGATTCTGCTCGATGCGCTTGCGCGGGCCCGCGAGATGGGGGTGCCGATCCGTGCTGTACTTGCCGGAATCGGTCCGCTGGAGGAGGAGATTCGCGCTCAGATCGCACGGCTCGGGCTCGACCGTTGCGTACGTCTTGAAGGCTACGTCTCGCACGGCGCGCTGCTCGAGCGGATCGTGCGCGGCGAGTTCGACGCAGTCGTCCTGGCCAGCATCGCCCAAGGCGATCTCAAGGAAGGGATCCCCGTGATCTTGATCGAGGCGATGGCCGCGGGCGTTCCGGTCGTCGCGACGAAATCCGGCGCTATTCCGGAACTGCTCGAACCGTCCCGGGGGACCGTGGTCCCATGCGGCGATGCCGTCGCACTCGCAAACGCGTTCGTCGAGCTCGCGCGCGACCCCACGCGCGGACGCTCTCGTTCCGCCAGCGCTCGCGCCTTCGTCCGCGAGCGGTACGACGCCCGCCAAACCGCCACGGCACTCTTGGAACACATACGTCGATGATCGCGGCCTTTCTGCTCGCCCTCTTCCTCGCTGCAATTCCACTGCACGTCAAGACGTGGCTGTACTACGGGCTCAACGGTATCAACACCGAGGTTCCCCCTCAGATCATGGCCGCGTACGCCGATTACGTCGAAGGCGACGTCTTCGAATCCGATCGGCCTGACGCGTTCAAGGCAGCCGGTGGGAAAGCCGCAGTCGCTTACACGGATCCCTCGTTCGTCGCGTATTGCGTCCCGCCGTTCATGCCGCCGGCGGGGAAATGCGATCCGGTCGAGCGCTATGCGCTCCCCGAAAGCGCTTGGTTTCACGAGCCCGACGGGACGCGGACGCGCCGCAACGAGGGCGAACACTTTCATTATCAAGAGGCGCTCAATCCGGCATCGCCGGCGACACGGCGCTATTACGCGCTGTACACGCGCGACCTCTTACAGCGCGCGCCGCGACTCGACTACTTCTTCGCCGACGACTCGGGCGGGACGCTCGACGGGCTCTTCTACGGCTTCGAATCCCGCGGCGTCGAGATTTCGACCGCCGAGCAGCTGATCGTCGCGCGGCGGGCGCTCTTCAGTGCCGCTTCGAGACCCGTATTCATCAATGGGAACGACCCCGCGACCTGGCTTCCGGCGTACGGTGGCGCGCTCGTCACCGGCCGCAACGTCGAGGGTGAGGTGCACGAAGGCTGCTTCAATGCGGACGACTACGGACTCCTGACCGATGTCGCGCATCGCTGGCAGCGCGAGTCGGAGTCGCTCCTCTTCAATGCGCGGCTGCGACGGTATGCGGTCTGCATGATGCAAGGCTCGATGACGCCCGAACGCCGACTTTACGCGCTCGCGTCCTGGTGGATCAGCTACGACGAGCGGTGGTCGATCGCGGCACCGGTCAACAAGGCGCCGGACGGGTACGCGGTCTTTCCGGAGTTCGACATCGTCCCGGGCTCGCCGCGGCGCACCGCCGAACGTTCGATTGAAGAGCTTCGGCGCGGCAACGTCTACGTGCGCGAGTTTGCGCGATGCAGACAACGGGGAACGTTCATCGGCCCGTGTGCCGCCGTCGTCAACACCGGCGACGCCGATGCGGCCGTTCCGCAGTTGCAAGGTCGATACGCGCGCAACTTGGAGCTCACGCCGCACAGCGTCGTCTCCGGCGGGACCGTCCTCTGGTCGAGCGGCGTCCCTTCGCACGTCGAGGCCGGGCACGCGCTCGTCCTGCGAGGGAGCTGATGCCGGCCCGAAAGCGGATAGCGCTCGTCACGCAATTCTATTCACCGGAACCGTGCGCGGCGAGCAATCGTCTCTCGGCCCTCGCGGCGACGCTCGCCGCAGCCGGCAACGACGTCATGGTCGTGACGGGCTTTCCGAGCTTTCCCACGGGGGAGATTCCGCCGGCCTATCGGCGCAGGTTTTTCGTGCGAGAAAATGTGGGCGGAATCGCCGTCGCACGAGTGTGGACTTTTGCATCCGAGCGCAAGAGCCGGCGCAATCGCTTCCTCAATTGGCTCTCAGTCGCGCTCGGGGCGAGCCTCTACCTTCTGTTGCAGCGCGCGCGCTTCGACGTGATCGTCGTCTCGAGCCCACCGATCACCCTCGCCCTTCCCGCACTCGTCGGGAAGGTCCGTCACCGAGCAACGCTGGTGGCGGATATACGGGACGTCTTCCCCGACGTCGCCGTCCGCATTGGCGAATGGCGCGAGGACAGCACGATCGTCCGCTTGGTCGCGGCGGTTGCCGAGAGCCTCTACCGTGCCGCAAACGTCGTCGTCTGCGTCACCGAAACGGCACGCGACGAGATCGCGGCTCGCGGCGTCCCGCTCGAGAAGATCGCCGTCCGCCCGAACGGAT
>JAFAMS010000339.1 GCA_019233165.1 Vulcanimicrobiota bacterium
CGCTCGGGATGACACCGCTAACGCGATATCGCGATTGACGCTATTTCAAAGTCTGCGGGGAAGCGCGTGTGCTGCGGGTTCCCGATGCGCTGGCACGGCGTTTGAGCGGTGTAGTTTTCGACGATGACGCAATTCCGCGCGAGGAGCCTTCCGCGCGCCCACGTGTCGACCGACGCCGTAAATCCATCCGTGTGGCTTCCGAAGCCGTCGAAGATGTCGATCTGCCCGTTGATGGGGCCGGCGCTCTCGGGCGTGCGCAGCCACACCGCCGGCCACAATCCGTTTCCGATCGGCACCTTCAGACGCACGTTGAAGCGGCCGTACAAGAACGCGTCGGTGCTTTCGACGCGCCCCCCCTGGTAGCGGTACTCGTAGCCGTCGCTCGGATCGATCTGCCGGAACGAGAGCGCGTTGATGTGCAACACACCGCGATCGACTTGCACCGCTTCGGGGACGTAGTACTGCATCTCCGGCTGCGCGGTATGCTTCCCGGCGCCGGCGTGAAACGCGACTTTCCAGCGTCGCTCGTCCAGGCGATCGCCGTTGAAGACGTAGACGGTCGTCCGCGCGATGACCGGATACGGCGCGGCCGCGTTCTCGAGCGCACCTTCGTGCGCGCGGACGCGCGCCGGCGAGCCCAGCGAGGCCAAGGCAACGAGCGCTACGACCAGGAGCCGCGCGTATCTCACACCCTCTCCATCGGCTGCCCCGCCCGCCGGGCTTAGCTAGAGCCGCTCGAAGATCGTCGCGAGCCCTTGGCCCATCCCGATGCACATCGTCGCGAGGCCGTAGCGGCCGCCGCGCTTGCGCAGCTCGTGGAGGAGCGTCGTTGCGATCCGCGCGCCGCTGCACCCCAGCGGATGCCCGAGCGCGATCGCGCCGCCGTTGACGTTCAGTTTCTCGCGATCGATCCGCAGCTCGCGCGCGCACGCGATCGCCTGTGCGGCGAACGCTTCGTTCAGCTCGACCAGATCGATTTCGTCGATCGTCAAGTCGGCCGAGCCGAGCGCCTTTTGGGTCGCACCGATCGGGCCGATCCCCATGATGCTCGGATCGACGCCGTAGACGCCGGTCGCGACCACACGAGCGATCGGCTCGAAACCGTGCTTCGCGGCCGCTTTCGCGCTCATCATCAACATCGCCGCGGCGCCGTCGTTCAGCCCCGAGGAATTCCCCGCCGTTACCGTCCCGTTCTCGCGGAACGCGGGCTTGAGCTTGCGCAGATCCTCGATCGTCGTGCTCGGCCGCGGATGCTCGTCGACGTTGACGATCGTCTCGGCTTTCCCGTTTCGCACCGAGACCGGGATCAGCTCGGTTTCGAATCGCCCGCTCTTCATCGCAGCCGCCGCGCGCTGCTGCGACTCGAGCGCGAACTCGTCTTGATCGTCGCGCGTCACCGCGAATCGCTCCGCGACGCGTTCGGCGGTCTCGCCGAGCGAGATCGGCGGATAGTGCTCGACGAGACGCGGATTCAAGAGCCGGTTGCCGAGCGTCGAATCCGCGATCTCCGGTGCGCGGTCGAACGCTTTCTCCGCTTTCAGCATCACGAACGGCGCGCGCGACATCGACTCGGCACCGCCGGCGATCACGATCTCTTCGGCACCGACCATGATTGCGTGCGCCGCCGAGTTGAGCGCCTGCAGGCTGCTCGCGCACAGGCGATTGATCGTCGTCCCGGCGACCGTCGTCGGGAGCCCGGCGATCAGCGCCGCCATCCGCCCGACGTTCCGGCAATCCTCTCCGGCTTGATTTGCGGCGCCCCAATAGACGTCTTCGATCAGCGACGGATCGATCGGATTGCGCGCCAAGAGTCCCTTGATTGCGATCGCCGAAAGATCGTCGGGCCGGACGTGGGAGAGCGCGCCGCCGTATCGCCCGATCGGCGTGCGGACGGCATCGACGACGACCGCTTCGCGCAGCTCCATCAGACGCTCCACGCCGGAGGCTCGATCTCCAGCTTCTTCGCGACGCTTTCGAGACTCGCGCACACGACGGGATCGAGCGTCACGCCGTCGCGCCCGTGGCGCCGCGCCTTCTCGAATTCCGGCTCGCCGGCGACGTAGACGCGCGTCTGCCCCTCTTCCGGCTTGCTCTCTTTGAACCGGCGCAGCTCGCGATCCATCGTCGCGCGGAATTCGTCGAGCGCTCGAAATCCGTCGATCCGGAACGCACCGAAGAAATGCCCGACGTCGCGCGGCTTGCGCCATTCGGTTTTAGCCGGATGCTGCGAGCCGAAATGTCCGCCGGCGAGGACGCCGCAGAGAATGTCGACGAGCAAGCCGAGCCCGTAGCCTTTATGGCCGCCGTTCTCGGTTCCGAAACCGCCGAGCGGCAGGATCGAACCTTTCATCCCTTCGTCCGGATCGTTGGTCGGGTTCCCGTCGATGTCGATCGCCCACCCCGTCCGCAGCGGCTCGCCTTTGCGTTTTGCGATCTCGAGTTTACCCAGCGCGACCGTCGTCGTCGCCATGTCGAGAACGAATGGCTCTTCGTCCTTGGCGGGGATCGCGACCGAGATCGGGCTCGTCCCGTTCAGCGGGATCTTCCCGAACGTCGGCGCCGCCCAGCGCATCGAGTTCGTGCTCGAGATCCCGATCAGGCCGTGCTCGAGCGCCATCATCGAGTAGTACGCCGCGATCCCGTAGTGGTTCGAGTTGCGCACCGTCGTCAGGCAGACGCTGGACTCGAGCGCTTTCTCGATCGTGCGGGTCATCGCTTTGACGCCGGCCGGATGGCCGAGCCCGTTGTTCGCATCGAGCGCGAGCGAGGTGGCGGTCTCGCGGACGACCGTCGGCGACGCTTTCGGGTCGATCATCCCGCTCAGAATGTTGTCGACGTAGAATCCCTCGAGCCGCGCCACCCCGTGCGACTCGACCCCGCGCAGATCCGAGGCGGTGAGCACGTCCGCGACCTGCCCCGCGTCCACCTCAGAAACCCCGCACCGCAGGAGCGCGCGGCGCACGAACTCGTGCAGCCGGCCAACCTGGATCGTCTTCCAACCGGGCTTCGCCTGGGGAACCGTTTGAGCCATCGCCGCGCGGTTTCCAGCCCAGCGAAGACTCGCCTCTAAAGGAAGAGGCTCGCTCCCGAGGGGCGCGACCCCGTGACTCGAACCCTTTCCCCGTGGGTCGGACCGTTCGCTGGAATTCCCTAGCGACGCAGGTTTTAGCTATTGCCGCCTTTTCGCTGCTGGCGTTTATGGGCGTGCTGCTTTTGGTGCTGATCCGCACGGTTACCGGGTCGGTCGCGAAGGAAGTCACCAACCAGGTCGACGTCGGCCAGAAGATGCTGCGGAGCTCGCTCCAGACGCGGGGAGCGGTCGTGGTTCTGGGCCGCAAGCTGCACTTCGGCAACTGGATTGCAAACGACGACACGCAGATCGTCGATCAGGTGAAAGAGATCACCGAGTGCGATGCCGCGATCTACCAGATGACCGACGGGCGGCCGGTGGTCGTTTCGACGACGTTCGTCACCGACGGCCAGCGCATCACCGGGACCGAGCTGAGCGCCCCGGTCGCCGCCGCGATCGCCGGCGGCAAGATCTTCAAAGGGACGACCAAGATCCAAGGGACCGACTACGTCGCCGAATATGCGCCGCTCGTCGACGCCGCCGGAACGACGGTCGGGGTGACGTTTACCGGGAAGCCGACGACCGCACTCGTCGCGGCGACGGCGGTCACGGTCTTGCAAGTCACCGAGATCTCGCTCGGCGCCCTCGTCGTCATCTTGTTCCTCGTCTTCCTCGTCTTGCGGAACATCCGGCGGGACGCGTTCCGGGTCGCGACGGTCGCGCGCGCGCTCGCGACAGGCGTCCTCGACGAGACGGCGGAGGTGCGCTCGCGTAACGAGCTCGGCGAGATCGCCAGCGCCTTCGACGAGATGATCGCCTACCAGCGCGAGATGGCCGGAAGCGCCGAGACGATCGCGTCGGGGAATCTCGCCAAGGAGATCGTCGCCCACGCGCCCGACGACCGGCTCGGGAACGCGCTCGCGCAGATGAGCGCGAACCTTTCGGCGCTCGTCGGACAAATTCAGCGGACCGCCGATTCGGTCGCGCTCTCCTCGGCCGAGCTCGGCGCGACCTCGGCACAGTCGAGCTCGATGGTCGCCGAAGCGACGGTCGCGATGGCGAGCGTCGCGCGCGGCTACGACGCGCTCAGCGATTCGGCGGCGACGCTCGATCGGGTCGTCCGCCAATTCTCGATCGGGGTCGACGCGATCGCCCGCGGCGCCGTCGATCAGGCCGCGCTCGTCAACGTCGCCTCGAAAGACGCCGCACGTATGTTCGAGGACGTCGAGCGCGTCGCGTGGATCTCGACGACGCTCGCCGCCGCCGGCGTGCGCACCAAGAACGCCGCCTCGTACGGCGAGCGCGCCGTCGCGGACACCGTCGAAGAGATGAACGCGATCGCCGACGTCGTCCGCGGCGCGACGCAAAAGATCCGCGAGCTCGAGGCGCTCACCGCCGCGATCGGTTCGATCGTCGAAGCGATCGACGAGATCGCGGAGCAGACGAACCTGCTGGCGCTCAACGCCTCGATCGAAGCCTCGCGCGCCGGCGAGCACGGCCGCGGATTCGCGGTCGTCGCCGCAGAGGTCCGCAAGCTCGCCGAGCGTTCGGCGGCTGAGAACAAGCAGATCGGCGAGCTGGTCCGCCAAGTTCAGGAACGGACGCGCGAGACCGTGCTCGCCGTCGACGAGGGCGCCGACAAAGTCGTCTCGGGGACGCGTCAAGCGGCGGTCGGTGGTGCGGCGCTTCGCGAGATCTTGCAGAGCGTCGAGAAGACGGTCAACCAGGTCGGCGAGATCTCGCAGGCGACCGAGGTGATGGCGCGCAGCGCGAAGAGCGTGATGGAGTCGATTCAGTCGATCAGCACGGTCATCGAGAAAAACTCAACGGCGACCGAAGCGATGGCGGTCCAAACTGCGGAGATCACCGAGTCGATCGGCGAGATCGCGGTGACGAGCGCCCAACACCGCGCCGAAGCGGAGCACGTCGCGCGCATCTCGTTCGACGTCCGCAACCGCGTCGACGAGGTGCAAGAACAGGCGGTCGAGCTCGACGAAGCGGCGCGCGCGCTACGCCAGTTGACCTCGCGCTTCACGACCGAAGAACGTGGCGAGCGTGACGCCGAGCCGGTCCGGCTCCTCGAGCATCGGCAAGTGGCCGACGCCCTCAAATAGCGCGAGCTCTCCACCGCGAACCGCGCGAACGGTCGCCTCCGTTTCCGCGCGGCCGACCAACGCATCCTGATCTCCCAGCGCGCACAGAAACGGGACGTCGATCTCCTCGAGCAGGTCCGACGAATCGACGCGCACCGCCATCCCGCGCAGGATCGCGGCAGCCGACGCGGGATCCGTGCGCGCCATCAGCGCGCGGACGCGTTCGACGAGCGCAGGATTCTTGTCGTAGACGCTCGGCGCGAACGAACGCGGAAGGAACCACTCGACGAGCGGGCCGATTCCCTCGCGCTCGACACGGTCGGCAAGCTCCAGCATCTCGCCTGCCGCTTGCGGTGAGGGAGCGCCGACCCGGCTTCCGACGAGCGCGAGCGCCTCGACCCGTTCGCGATACATGCGGTAGAACGCGAGCGCGACGTAGCCGCCGAGCGAGTGCCCGGCGAAGGTTCCGCGCTCGACCCCGAGCGCGTCGAGAAGCGCGGCGAGGTCGGAGGCGAGCGTCTCGATCAGCGTCGTCCCCGACGGCGTCGCGTGCGACGCGCCGAGACCGCGCAGATCGGGGCGGACGATCCGTCCACGCGACGCGAGCGCAGCGGCAACGTCGTCCCAAATCGAGTGGTCGAGCAAGAAGCCGTGGACGAGCACGAGCGGCGTTCCGGAGCCCGACTCGGCGTACGCGAGCGCTCCGCCGTCGATCGCAATACGCTGCATCGTGCCACGTTCTCCGTGACGTCACGCACACGCTTTCACGCCGTCGCAACGGTGCCGATTTGCGTCGAAGCCCGCCAACATGCTATAAAGGTTGCAATCACACCGGTGGCAACACCGGGTCGAGACCCGTTGCATGCGACGGGTTCAGAAAGGAACCACTATCTCCATGGCACCGAAGAGACGGAAGAAAGCAGCGGCGAAGGCCGCGCCGAAGCGCCGCCGCAAGAAGGCTGCGAAGAAGGCTGCACCGCGTCGCAAGAAGGCACGCAAGGCTACCGGCCGCAAGAAGACCGCGCGCCGCAAGACCTCTCGCCGCCGTAAGAAGGCCGCCAAGTAGGCCGACCTTCTACCTAAACCAGTTAATAGGCGAGTCGCGCAAACGACGCACGACTCGCTCTTTTTTTCCTGAAAAGACAATGTATTTAGACGATCTGCCCGACGCCGCGATCGCGCGTCGAATCAAAGCCGGCGCGCGCGGGCGCGCGATCACCGAAGACGGCCGAGCCCGCGCCGTAGCGTTCATCGGAGACGGCGTCTCGGCGCCGGAACAATGGATCGTGCGGTTCGATATCGCCGAAGGCGAAGACGGGCGCAAGCTCCTCGCCGATGCGTTTGCGATGACGGGCGCGACGACGCTGTGGTATTTCGGCGGTGACGCCGTGACGCGGCAAGCGGTGACCGACCTCAACCTCGAGTCCTCGCCGGATCTCGCGCTCTTCGTCCGTCGCGCCGAGCCGGTCCCGTCCGGCGGCCGGCTCAACCTCCGCGCGGCGCCCGACCTCGACGCGCAGACGCGGCGGCTCGTCGCCCGCCACCTCGACCACTACGAGAGCCCGCGTTTCGCGGCGGCGCTTTCGGGCGGCGAGATCGTCGGCTACGCGGTTCTCCAGGAGCTGACGCCCACGTGGAGCGAGGTGAGCACGTTCGTCTTCCCGCTCGCGCGCCGTCACGGCTACGGCGCCGAGATTCTCGCCAAGTCCGCCGACGCCGCCGAGAACACCGGCCGGATGGTCTGCGCCGCGGTTCCGTTCGGCGACACGGCAGCGCGCGGCGTCGTCGAGCGCGCCGGCTTTCGTCTCGCCGACTACTACTTCACCGCGAAACCCAGGCCGAAGAATCCGCTGATCGACCGCTAGCCGGCACGGAGCCGCGCGTCGGCCAAGTCCAAGTCGAATTCGATGTTGCGGTAGATCTCGTCGGGGATCTCGCCGCTCGTGCGCATCGCTTGGATCGCCGTCCGCTCGGCGTTGAGCGCTTCTTCCTGCAGCCGGTGGTCGACGCTGTCCTCGCTCGCGGCCTGCGGGTTCGCGGCGCCGTCGAGATGACCGCTGAGGTGTTCGATCCGGTGCTGGTACTCGTCGACGATCCGTCCCTCAACTTCCCATTCGACCTCCGAATCGAAGGTCGGTTCCAGCTCGCGCAAACGCTGGAGACCCTGCTCGAGCGCGCGGATTCGAATCTCGATCTCCTTCTTCTCCATCTTCCCGTCTTCGAGGACGCCGAGCGCGCGGACGACGAGCGGAAGCGAGAGCCCCATCGCGACGAGCGTCGCAAAGATCACGCAGAACGTGATGAAGATCGTCTCTTCGCGCCGCGGAAAGTGCGCGCCGCCGGCGACCGTCACGGGGAGTGCGAGCGCGGCGGTGAGCGAGACGATCCCGCGCATCCCCGACCACGAGATGATGAATGGATACTGCCAGGGCGGATACGGATCGCGCTCGCGTAGCGTGCGGCTGAGCATTCGCGGCAGGTACGTCGCCGGGAAGACCCAGACGAAGCGCAGCACGATCGCGGCGATGCTGATGACGATCCCCCACGTCAGCAGCGGGCCGATTGCGGCCCGGCCGACCACGCCGACGACCCCGCGCAATTGCAGCCCCAGCAGCAAGAAGACGAAGGCGTTGAGCAGGTACGTCAACATCTCCCAAATCCCATATCCGATGATGCGGGAGTCGGGCGTGAGCAACTTCGGCGCTTGGCGGCTCAAATAAATCCCGGCCGTCACCGCCGCCAAGACGCCGCTAACGCCGAGCGCGAGAGCCGGCAGATACGACGCGAACGGCGCGAAGAGCAGGATGACGTTGGTCAACACTTCGTCGACGAGGTCGCGCGCGCGCAGCTTCTCGAGCATCAGCTGCACCGCCGAGCCGACGATGAGGCCGATCATGACGCCGCCGATCGCAACGAACACGAATTGCGGGACGACGGTGCGGGCGACGAACGTTCCCGTCACGGCCGCGGCGATCGCGAACTGGTAGATCGTCAGGGCCGCGGCATCGTTGACGAGGCTCTCGCCGGTGATGATGGTGAGGAGACGGCGCGGGAAGGCTATGCCGTCGGCGATCGCTTCGGCGGCGATCGAGTCGGTCGGCGCGACGATCGCACCGAGCGCGAACGCCGCGGGCCATGCCATCCCCGGGATGACGCCGTGGGCCAGCGCCGCGACGACGCAGGTCGTGAACACGACCAAACCGACGGCGAGCAATCCGATCGGCCGCCGATTCCGTTTGAAATCGCTCCAATCGGTCGTCCAGCCGGCGCCGAAAAGAAAGATCGGCAGGACGATCAGGAAGATCAAATCGGGGTCGAGCTGGATTGCGGGAAGGTTGGGTACGAAACCTAACAGGCTCCCGGCGACCACGAAGACGATAGGATAGGCGACGCCGAGCCGCTTCGAGAGAACGGCCAGGACCGCCGTAGCCACAAGGAAGCCGAAGATGAGCCAACCGCCCAGCATGCTCCTCAAGACTACGCTCGCGGCATTCGCGTTGCTTGCAGCCCCCGCGTCGGCACAGACGCCGCCGGTCGTTGCGGCCGCCTCGACGACGTTTGCCCCGCTCGTGAGCGAGGCCGCTCAGACGTACCACGAGATCTATCCCGATCTCGAGATCGACGTCGAGAACATGGGTTCGTTCGCGGCGTC
>JAFAMS010000345.1 GCA_019233165.1 Vulcanimicrobiota bacterium
CCGGCAAGTCGTAGCCGCAGGGCGCGACGAGGATCGCGTCCGGATCGGCGGCAGCGATCGCCCCCCACTCGAGCCGGCGCGAGCTCGCGCCGCGGTCGGCGAGCACCGGTTCGCCCCCCGCAAGGTCGACGAGCTCGGCGGTCCAACCCCCGCCGCTCATCGGCGGGTCGGTCCACTCGAGAACGAGAGTCTTAGGACGCTCGAGGTCGCGAGTCCGCCGGGCGAGCGCGGCTGCGCGCGCTTGCAGGAGCTCGAGCAGCCGCCTTCCACGTTCGGCGACGCCCGCGAGGTCGGCGACCGTCCGAATCGTCGCGTAGACGTCGTCGAGCGAGTGCGGCTCGAGTGAAACGATCCGAGGGTCGCCGCTCAGGCGTTTGACGGCTTCGGCGACGATGCGGTACGAGACGGCGCAGACCGGACAAAGTTCTTGCGTAAGGATCAGGTCCGGCGCAAGCCGCTCGAGCAAGACCGTATCGAGCGCGTAGAGGCTCGAGCCGTCGTGGACGTCGGCTCGCACGTGACGGTCGATCTCGGGAGCGCTCAACCCCGGCGGTAAGTTCGAGCGCGTGACGCGGGGCGTGGTGCGGATCTCCGGCGGATAATCGCACTCGTGCGTGACGCCGACGAGTTGGTCTTCAAGGCCGAGCGCGCAGCAAATCTCGGTCGCGCTCGGAAGCAGGCTGACGATTCGCATGGCGCTCGGCGAGCGGCTCCTTTAGCCGCTCACCGTGCGAAACTTCGCGTACAGGTACGGATAATCGCCGTAAAACCAGTTGCGCAAGCTGCGCCGCACGAGCTCGTAGGCGGTGACGGGCGAAGCGCCTTTGACCACGTAGTGCTTGCCGTCGAAGAAATCGGCCGAGTATTGCGGATAGGAAGCGTGCGGCCTGAATCCCGCAAGCGGTGCGAACGGCGTCGAGGTGTGCTCCCACCCGTTTCCGATCAGTTCGTGCACGCCCCACGCGCTCGCGCCTGCTGGATAGGCTCCGGCCGGTGCGACGTCCCACGACTGCCAGCCGAAGTTGCCGTGGCGTGCCGCGGGTTTCTCGTCGCCCCAGGGATAGCGCCGCTCCTCGCCTTGCGGAGTTCCGAAAGCGGCGCGATGATACTCCGCCTCCGTCATGACGCGCCGTCCGCGCCATGCGGCGTACGACCGAGCCTGTTCGTTGGAAACCCAAACCGGCGCCGAACCGAGCAGCGGGAACATTCCCCACGCGCCGAGTTGTCGGAAGCCGCCGCGCTCCTCGATCCAAAACGATGGCACGGGGCCCCCGGCCCGGACGAACTCAAGCCACTGCGCGTTCGTGACCGGGAGGACGTCGCACTCGAACGCGCCGACCGTAAGCGTCGTCTCCTCGAACTCGTTGTCCCAGCCGAACGGTGCCTCGGCGCGGCGCAAACCGATCGTCGCGGTTCCGGCTGCGATCTCGACGGTAAGCGGCGCGTTCTCGAGCGGCATCTCCTCGGGCGTGCGGTAACCGGCCGGCGCCGTCTTTCGATCGAGCGGCAGGCGGTGGAGGATGTATGCGAAGGTCTCGTGATGCATCGGCTCGTGCTCGAGGATCGTCCACGCGGCGTGCCCTCGATCTTCGAACTCCGCGGTCGCGAGGGCGTCGAGCACCGCGGCATCGCAGCGCGCGCCGAAGGCTTGCACCACTTCGCGCGACGGCCAACCGTTGCGCGCATGCGCGGCAGCCGCGGCGGTGTCGGCCGGGTCGATTCCGCGTTCGAAGAGCCGCTCGAACTCGGCGTCGATCGAGGGCCGCCCGAGCGTTTCACGGACGAGTTTGTTGAACGAAAACGCGGGGATGTGCCCTTCGTAGAAAACCGGCGGATGCCGCAGCGGGATCCCGCGCATCTCGTACGCGCGCGGATCGACGCGGTCGAAGAGGTCCCGCGACTGCGCGCGGTTCGCCCGGTACCACGCGACGAAATGGGCGCGGTCGAGCGGGGTCATCGAGGTCGCGGCGGCAGAAGCCATGGTCTTTGGGTACCCCCGGTTAGACTGCGGAACCCGCCTCGCTTTGCGCCGGTTGCTTCGCAGCCAGAGCGTCATCGACGAACCGCTCGAACTCCTCCGGTGGGACGGGCCGGGAGTAGAAGTACCCCTGGACGCGGTCACAGGTGTTCTGGCGGAGGAAGTTGAGCTGGTCCTCGGTCTCGGTCCCCTCGGCGCAGACGTCGAGCCCGAGGTTGTGCGCCATCGCGATCACCGTGCGCACGATCGTTGCGTCGTCCTGCTCCGTCATGATGTCCCGGACGAACGACTGGTCGATCTTGAGCGTGTCGATCGGGAAGCTCTTGAGGTAGCCGAGCGAGGAATAGCTGGTCCCGAAATCGTCGAGACAAAAACGGATTCCGACGTCGCGCAGCGTGCGCATGATCTCGGTCGAACGCTCGGCGTCGTCCATTGCGACCGATTCGGTGATCTCGAATTCCAGCGTCTGAGGATCGAGCCCCGTCGACTCGAGTACGCTGCGCGCTCGCTTGAGCAGGTCCGTCTCGTGGAATTGTCGCGCCGAAAGGTTGACCGAGACGCGCAGCTCGGGGAGCCCGCGTCGTTGCCACTTGACGAGCTGCTGGCACGCCATCTCCATGACGAGCTCGCCGATCAAGACGATGACCGAGCTGCTCTCCGCGTTGGGGATGAAGAGATCCGGCCGGATCAGGCCGAGCTTCGGATGATGCCAACGGACCAGTGCCTCGATCCCGAAGAGCTTTCCGGTCGCGAGCTCGAACTGCGGCTGATAGTACACGAGGAACTCGCTGCGAGCGAGCGCTTTGCGCAGCGCTTTCTCCTGTTGCAAGCGCGTCGTCATCGCGGCGTTGAGTACCGGCGTGTAGAATTGAACGAAGTTGCGGCCCTTTTCTTTGGCCCGGTACATCGCCACGTCGGCGTGTTTTACGAGCGTCTCGGCATCGGTGCCGTCTTCCGGATAGATCGAGACCCCGATGCTGGCGGTGGCGTACTGCTCGTAGCCGCCGATCACGATCGGCGCGTCGATCGCGGCGCGGAGCGATTCCGCGAAAGCGTCGACTTCCTCGAGGTCGGGTCCACGCTCGAGGAGCACGGCGAACTCGTCGCCGCTCATGCGCGCGACCATGCCCCGGTCGCCGACGCGTTCCCGCAGCCGTTCGCCTACCACACTGAGGACGGCGTCGCCGCGACCGTGTCCGAACGTGTCGTTGATCTCTTTGAAGTGGTCGAGGTCGAGGAAAACGACGGCGAGCCGCCGGCGCTCCCCCGCCGAGACGATCCCGGTCACCGTTTCGCGCAGCCGCTCGACGAACTGCACGCGGTTCGGGAGGCCCGTCAACGTATCGAAGTACGCGAGCCGCCGCAATCGCTCGCGCGACCGGCGCCGATCGATCGCGCTGCCGATCAACGCGCTGATCAGCTGAACGAGATCCCTGTCGGTCTCTGAGAACGGCTCTTCGCGCTGCTGCTTCGTCGCGAAGTTCAACGTCCCGACGACGACGCCGCGCACCATGATCGGTGCGCCGATGTAGGCGACGAATCCTGAAGGTTTCCCGTCGTCGTCTGCGGCGATGTACGGCAAGCCTTGGAGATCGTCGAGCGCGAGCGTCCCCTCCGTGCCCAGGCCCAGCCGGCACAGGCGTTCGGGGACCGGGGACTCATCGTCGACCGCGCGATCCAACTCGAAAACCGCGCCCGCTTCGCAGCCGACGAGTCTGCATCCCAGCGCGACGGTCTCCGCGATCTGCTCCTCCGCGGACGCCGCGGTCACCGCGGCCGCGAGGAAAAGCTCGCGAATTCGCTCGGCTTGGCGTTGCACGTCGCGCTCTGCGCGCGCGACGGCGTCCACCCCCCGCTTGGCGGCAAGGCGCGCGGAGCCCACACCACGACGTTTCACAGCAATAGGTTGTTACTTCACGCCGCTCGCGGAGACGGCCTCTGCGAGCTTGGGACGCGCGCGATGCCACGACGTCACCGATTGGTAGCGCTCGGCGGCAGCGAACAAGAGATCCTCGCGCCACGGTGCCGCGATGAGTTGGAACCCCACCGGCATCCCATCGTCTCGGAAGCCGCAGGGAACGCAGATCGCCGGTACGCCTGCAAAGCTCCAAGGGTACGTCATGCGCGTGAGAATCTCCGTGGCTTCGAGATTCCGCGTCCCTTCGATGGGGAACGTCGGCCGGCTGACGCCGGGCGTCAGCAGCAGATCTGCGGAGCTCTCGAAAACGTGCGCGAGCTCACGGCGCCAGCGCATCATGACGCGGAGCGCGTTCGCGAAGCCGACACCGGTGAGCTTTCGCCCGAGCGCGAAGCGCTCGCGGACGCCGTCGCTCATCTCGACGGCGGGATCGTCGAGATACGGTTCGTAGACGGCGGTCGCTTCGGCGCGCGCCATCTCCGTCACCGCGCGATACGCTTCGGCGACGCCCGCAAGCTCGAACTCCACAATGCGTGCTCCGAGTTCGGAGAGCGTTGCGATCGCCGCCCGAATCAAGCCGTCGATCTGCGGATCGATCCCCTCGAAGAAGAACGGTTCGAGGACTGCGATGCGCAGACCGCGCAGCCCGTCGCCGGAGATCGTCGCGTGCGGCGGCGCCTTCGCGGACCACGGATCGTCGGGATCGTACCGCCGCATGATCGCGAAGAGCGCCGACGCATCGGCCGCGCTGCGCGCCATCGGGCCGACCGTGTCGAAGGACGGCGAGAGCGGTTGAACGCCGTGGTTGCTGACCGCGCCGTGCGTCGGCCGCAGCCCAACGATTCCGCACAGCGCCGCGGGAAGGCGCACCGAGCCGCCGGTGTCCGTGCCGAGCGCGCCGACCGCGAAGTCGGCGGCGACCGCAATACCGCTCCCGCCGCTCGAGCCGCCGGCGATTCTCGATGGGTCCCACGGATTGCGGCACGCGCCCAGAATCGAGATCGACGTCGCACCGAACGCGAACTCGTGCAAACAGGTTTTCCCGAGCACGATCGCGCCCGCTTCGCGCAGTAGCCGAACGACCGTCGCATCGCACTCCGCGACGCGGTTCGCGAAGAGCTTCGAGCCGACGCCGCAGCGGACGCCGCCGACGTCGACGTTGTCTTTCACGACGATCGGCAGACCGTCGAGCGGGAGCGGCGATTTCTGTGCCCGGGCGGCGTCGACGCGTCGCGCGTCGGCGAGCGCGAGCTCCGGCGTCGTCGTTTCGAGCGCTCGATAGACGTCGTGCCGCTCGATTCGCTCCAGCATCGCGCGGGCGAGCGTCTCGGCCGAGACCTCGCGGCGCCGCGACGGCTCGTCGACGAGCACGAAAAGGTCGGCCGCGCTCAGGCTAATGGGCGAGATACTCCCGCAAGCCGGCGCGTCCGCCTTCGCGTCCGAAACCCGACTCGCGATAGCCGCCAAACGGCGAGCTGGGGTCGAATTGGTTGAACGTGTTACACCAAACGACGCCCGCTCGCAGGCGCTGCGCGACGTACATGTTCTTCGAGCCCTTGTCGGTCCAGACGCCGGCGGAGAGACCGTACGGGGTATTGTTCGCTTTCTCGATCGCTTCGTCGGGCGTTCGGAAGGTGAGAACCGCGAGCACGGGGCCGAAGATCTCTTCGCGCGCGATGCGGAACCCCGGGGCGATCCCCGTGAAGAACGTCGGTGGGAACCAGAAGCCGCGCTCCGGGACCGCGCACGACGCCTGAACGAGCTCGCCGCCCTCGTCGATCCCGCTTTGAACGAGCTCGCGAATCTTTTCGAGCTGCGCCTTCGAGTTGATCGCGCCGATGTCGGTGTTCTTGTCGAGTGGATCGCCGACGCGCAGAACGCCGATCCGTTTGCGTAAGAG
>JAFAMS010000347.1 GCA_019233165.1 Vulcanimicrobiota bacterium
CCCGCTCGCATACGGTGCGCGCCGGCGGCCAAGTCGACCAGGTCACGGTTCCGAAACATTATCTCATCACGCTTCAGCCCGGCAACCAACTGAGCCCAACCGGTGCGGCGTACACGGTCAGCGACACGAACACGAACCGCGGCTTTACCGGCTACTTCTACTTGCAAGACTCGTGGAAGCTCGCGCCGGCGTGGCAACTCGATTACGGGTTCCGGTACAACGCGTTCACGATCGCGTCGACGAGTTTCGCGAACGAGTACAATCAGCTCAGCCCGCGGATCAAGCTGACGAAGTTCTTCGGCGAGCGGGCGAGCGCGTATCTCTACTACGGCCGGCTGTTCGTTCCGTTCTCGTTCGAGAACGTCGACCCGGTGACGGCGTCGCAGCTCTATGTTAACGGGAACGCACCCGGCGTGACCTTCGACCTGAAGCCGCAGCGGGACTCGCTCTACGAGGCCGGGTTCCACGTTCCCGTCGGCCCCGGCGACCTCGGTTTTCGGATCTCGCACAAGAATTCGACGGACTGGATCGACGACACCCAGGTCGGCTCGACCAACCTCCACCAGGATATCAACTTCCCGCGCGGCGTCGTGAACGTTCAGAGCATCGCGTACCAAACGCCCTCGACGCGACGCAGCAAGGCGTACGCTTCGGTCAGCCACGTCGTGGCCCAAAACAGCGCGAACTGCGAGACGCAGCTCTTGCAAAACTGCGCCCTCGGGGGGCCTCCGGGTGGAGACTGGGTACAAGCCGACCACGACCAGCACTACACGGTGAACGGCGGGATCATTTTGAACGACCGCACCGGCGGGTGGTTCTCAGCGACGCTCGAGTATGGAAGCGGGCTCTCGACCGACCCGGCGAGCTGCTTCCCCGAGGATGCCGTCAACTGCAAGGTGCCCCCGCACACGACCCTCGATCTGGCAAAAAGCTTCGCCGTCGGCAAAGGGGCCGTGGTTCTGTCGCTCGACAACGCCTTCAACGATCGCTACGCGATCACGCTGAAAAACTCGCTGCAGGGGACCCACTATGCCGGCGGCCGGGCGTTGCGCGCTCAGTATCTCCTTGGCCGGCCCTAGGCGGTTGACCGGCGGCGCCGACCTGTAGTAAGGTAGGCCCCACTATGACCTGCCGGCCGATGGCGATGTGTATGGCGATGTGCTGCACCCCGAGGTGCCGGTGAGGTCCGTTTTGCCCTAGCGTCGACGAACGCAACTGCAAAGCCGCCTCATCGGGCGGCTTCACTGTTTTCTACGATGCCCTTCCCATCTCAAAAGGAGGCACGATGTCAAAGGGAACCCGACTCAAGCGCGCCGCATTTCTTGCCGGCGCTGCGGCCGCCGGCGCGAGCGCCGTCCCGCAACTCGCCCGCGCCGGTAAGCTCGACCGCGTCGGCGTCGATTATGCGTACTACAATCCCCCGAGCCTCATCCTCAAGGAAAACGGCTGGCTCGAGAGCGCGCTCGCGCCGCGCGGGACTCGCGTCGAGTGGGTCCTCTCACTCGGCTCGAACAAAGCGAACCAATTCGTCGCTTCGCGCGCCGTCGATTTCGGTTCGACCGCCGGGAGCGCCGCGTTCCTCGCGCGCGCGAACGGTACGCCGCTGCACACGGTGTACTTGTACTCGCAACCCGAGTGGACCGCGCTCGTCGTCGCCAAGAACTCCAAGATCGGTGCGGTACGCGAACTCAAAGGGAAGACCATCGCGGCGACCCACGGCACCGATCCGTGGTTCTTCCTGCTGCGCTCGCTGCGCGACGCGGGGCTCGCGCCGAGCGACGTGCAGATCGTCGACCTCCAGCATCCCGACGGGCGGATCGCGCTCGAGCGGGGGCAGGTCGATGCGTGGGCGGGGCTCGACCCGCACATGGCCGCATCGCAGCTGCAAGCCGGCTCCCGACTCCTCTATCGCAACGCGGCGTACAACACGTACGGAGCCCTGAACTCGCACGAGAGCTTCCTGCGCGAGAATCCCGACGTCGCCGCGGTCGTGCTCGCGCAGTACGAGCGCGCGCGGCGGTTCGCGATTGCGAACCCGGCCAAGACCGCGGAGATCCTGGCGAAGTATTCGTCGCTGCCGATCGAGGTTGCGACGCTCGTGATCCGCGAGCGGACGAAATATCCCGATCCGTTGCCGGGTCCGCCCTACGTGCGGGCGGTCGGCGTCTGCGAATCGATCATCCGCGACGACAAGCTCGTCGCAGCCGGAACCGATCTCGACGTCGCGCTCCGTTCGCTCGTCGACCCCACGACCGCGCGCGTCGCGCTGCATCGTGCCTAAAAAGGCGTTAGGCGTCCTCGTCCCGGCCGCGCTCGTCGCTCTTTGGTGGGCGGTGAGCGCGTCGGGGCTGATCCCGACCTATCAGCTCGCGTCGCCGTGGCAGGTAATTCGCGAAGGCGTCTCGCTCGCGCAGGACGGGACGCTCTGGCGCGATCTCGCTGCGAGCGCGCAACGCGTCGTCGCCGGCTTCGCGATCGCGTGTCTCGCGGCATGCGTGCTCGGAACCCTCGTTGGGCTCTCGCGAACCGTGGAGCGGGTCGTCGAGCCGACGCTGCAAGCGATCCGCGCCGTGCCGTCGCTCGCTTGGGTGCCGCTGATTCTCTTGTGGCTCGGGATCGGCGAGACCGCGAAGATCACCCTGGTCGCGATCGGTGCGTTCTTCCCGATCTACGTCAATCTCGTCGCGGGGATCCATGGCGTCGATCGCAAGCTGATCGAAGTCGCGCAAGTTTTCGGGGTCCGCGGGTTCGAGCGCGCGCGCCGCGTGATCTTGCCCGCGGCCTCGCCGTCCTTGCTGGTGGGAATGCGCCTCGGCTTCACCCAAGCGTGGCTTTTCCTCGTCGCCGCGGAGTTGCTCGCGTCGACGAAGGGGCTCGGCTTCTTGCTCGTCGAGGGGCAGCAGATCTCACGACCGGATCGGATCTTGGTCGCAATCGTTCTGCTCGCACTCTGCGGGAAGCTGACCGAAAGCCTCATGCGCGCGATCGAAAACCGCACGCTCCGCTGGACGGACACCTTGAGGACCGCGTGAACTCCATAGAAGTGCGGGGCCTCAAGAAGGCCTTCGGCGGGCGAACGATTTTCGAGAACCTCGATCTGCACGTGCGGCGCGGCGAAACGGTCGCACTGCTCGGGCCGAGCGGCTGCGGAAAGAGCACGATCCTGCGCGCGCTCGGCGGGCTGCTCGAGCCCGACGAGGGTTGGATTCGCCTGGAAGGGACCGTCGGCGTCGTCTTTCAGGAGCCGCGGCTTTTCGGCTGGCTGGACGTCCGCCGCAACGTCGCCTTCGGCGCCCGCGACGATGCCGAACGGGCGCGCGTCGACGAGCTGCTCACGCTCGTCGGTCTCACGCATGCAGCGCGTCTCTGGCCTAAAGAGCTCTCCGGCGGGATGGCTCAGCGCGCCGCGCTCGCGCGAACCCTGGTTCGAAATCCATCGATCCTGTTGCTCGACGAGCCGCTCGCCGCGCTCGATGCGATCAAACGTTACGAGCTTCAGCGCGAGCTGCGGGCGATCGTCGAGGGAAAGGGCCTGACCGCGCTGATCGTCACCCACGACGTCGACGAAGCCGTCGCGATCGCCGACCGCGTCGTCGTTCTCGGCGGGACGCCGGCGACGATTCGCGCCCAGATCGTCGGGGCGCAGCGCGAGGCGGTTCTGGACGCACTCGGTTTCGTCAGTCGCGAAGAACGACGGAGGCGTGCGGGCATCTTCCATTAAATCTCCGATCCATGAAGGGTTTCGTCTTGGCGCTCGGCCTAGCGCTGAGCGCGATTCTCGCGGGCGCAGCGCTCGCCGGTCAACCGTCCGCCGCGCAGATGCACGTTTACGGGACGGTCGTCTCGGTGGATCGCGGCAAGAGCACGCTCGTGTTGCAGCACGCGGCGCTCGAGACGATGCCCGCCGGGCGTCACAAGTGCCGCCTCCGCCACTCCTCGGACGGGAGCAAGCTCAAGCCGGGAAGCACGATCGAAGCCTCGGCCGATACCCGGCACAACCCCTGGACGCTCGACGCCGTTCGAATTCTGAACTAAAAGGTTCCGGGGTACGCGCCGCCGTCGATCAGGAAATTCTGGCCGGTGACGTAAGCGGCTTGCGCCGAGCATAAGTAGGCGCAAGCATCGCCGAACTCGGCCGGATCGCCGAACCGTCCGGCGGGGATCGTCGCCGTCCGCGCCTTCACCGAGTCCTCGAAGCTAATCCCGCGCTTCTCGGCTTGCGCGCGAATCGTCGAGAAAAGGCGGTCGGTTCCGAACGATCCCGGCAGCAGGTTGTTGATCGTGACGTTCCGTTTCACCGTCGTGCGCGCGACGCCGGCGATGAATCCGGTCAAACCGCTGCGCGCGCCGTTGGAGAGGCCGAGAACGTCGATCGGCGCTTTGACCGAGCTCGACGTGATGTTGACGATCCGCCCGAACCCGCGTTCCATCATCCCGTCGACCGTCGCCTTGATCATCTCGATCGGGGTCAGCATGTTGGCATCGATCGCTTTGATCCACACCTCGCGATCCCAGTCTCGAAAATCGCCGGGCGGAGGTCCGCCCGCGTTGTTCACGAGGATGTCCGGCTTGGGGCACGCCGCGAGCGCGGCGGTGCGGCCCGCGGAGGTCGTGATGTCGGCGGCTACCGTCGCGACGTCGGCACCGGTCGACTCGCCAATCTCCCGCGCCGCGGCTTCGAGCGTCTCGGCCGTTCGCGCCACGATCGTGAGGTGTACGCCCGCGCGTCCGAGCGAGATCGCGCAGGCTTTTCCGAGGCCTTTGCTGGCGGCGCACACGAGCGCCCGTCGTCCGGCGATTCCTAGGTCCATCGTCGCGCTTTCGCGTCTACCAGATCGCGCACCGCTCCGCGACCGGGCGCACCATGGCTTCGCCGGCCCGGCAGTGGAACGCCGACGCGAACTCCGGCATGTTCGAAAGGGTCACCGCAATTCGCTCGCGTCCCGGCGGGTGGGGATCGACGACGGACGCGAGGCGCAGACGTTCCGGCCGCTCGTAGTTCGCGTACGTCTGGGCGTACGCCAAAAAGAAGCGCTGCTCCGGCGTCCAGCCGTCGATCTTGGGGCGCGGCTTCCCGGCGAGCGAGCGTTCGAGCGCGCGATACGCGAGCTCGGCGCCGCCCAGGTCGGCGAGCGCTTCTCCGACGACGAGCTTCGCGCCCTCGCGGGACTCGCCGCCCGCGTAGCGCGCGAACTCGTGCTCGACGCACGAAGCGCGCGCCGCATACGCCGCCGCGTCGGACGGAAGCCACCAGTCGTGGAGATTCCCGTGAGCGTCGCTGCGGCGGCCCTCATCGTCGAAGGCGTGCGTCAGCTCGTGCCCGACGATGACGCCGAGCGAACCGTAGTTCACCGCGTCGTCGTAGCGCGGCGAGAAGAACGGCGGCTGGAGGATCCCTGCCGGGAATGTGATGTCGTTCCCGGCAGGGCTGTACGACGCGTTGATCGTCGGCGCGGTCATCGACCAAAATTCGCGATTGTTGGAGTGACCAAGGCGCGTGAACGTGAAGCGCGAGCGGTAAAGACCCGCGCGCAGGCTGTTCGTCACGAACGCTCCGCGATCGATCTCGAGCGTGTCGTACTTGCGCCACATCTCGGGATATCCAATCCGATCGACGACCGCGTCGAGCTTCGCGATCGCCTCCCGCCGCGTCGCCTCGCTCATCCACGTCTGCGTCGCCA
>JAFAMS010000355.1 GCA_019233165.1 Vulcanimicrobiota bacterium
TCCGCACATCTCGCCGCACTGCGGCTCGCCTTGCGCTTACCTTACGTCGTCGTGCTCGTAGCGACGGACTCTCTGGAACAACGAGAGCGACGTTTCTTCGACCGCATTTTCCCCTGAGTTCGCTTGCATCGATCCCCTAGCAAGCGCGGCTCATCGGCTTCGCCTACCGCCGTGGGATGATGGCTAGCGCCGGCGAAATAACGCGTTTCGAGAACCGCCGCTGCAGGGAGGCTCTTGAATTGCTTTCAAGCCAAGACGCGCCTTCTCCGGGACTGCAAGCACCCCAGGCGATCTTCGAGCTCGCCGACCGCGAGACGATCGCGCACTTCCAGCGCATGGCCGATGCACTTCCGGTCCTCATTTGGATGTCGGGCATCGACAAACTTTGTACTTGGTTCAACCGGACGTGGCTGGAGTTCGTCGGGCGCCCGATGGAGAGCGAGCTCGGTAACGGTTGGGCCGAAAACGTGTTCACCGAAGATTTCGACCGGTGCCTCGAGATCTACACGACTTCGTTCGACCGCCGGGTGCCGTTCCGCATGGAGTACCGGCTGCGCCACCACACGGGTGAGTACCGATGGATTCTGGACGAAGGCATACCGCTCTATGACGAGAGCCGGGAGTTCGTCGGGTACATCGGTTGCTGTCTCGACATCACCGATCAGAAGCGCACGGAAGCAGAGCTGCAGACCTCGTTAGAGCGCGAACGCCGGCTGGCGCAGTCGCTCCAGCGCGCTACGCTTCCTTCCAATCTCGCGCCGGTCGAGGGCGCGATCGTGAGCGTCGCCTATTTGACCGCGGCAGAGGAAGAAAAGGTCGGCGGCGACTGGTATGACGCGTTTGCGCTGGAGGACGGCCGCGTGCTGCTCACGGTCGGCGACGTAACGGGTCACGGGCTTCACGCATCGATCGTGATGGCAAAATTGCGTCACGCGCTCAACGTCGTAGCGATGTACGAGAACGATCCGGCGCGGATGCTCGACGTCGCCGAGCGGGTCGTCTTGCAGCGGTATCCGAACGCGATTGCAACTGCTTTCGTTGCGGTCGTCGATCCAAAGCGGAAATCGATCTCCTTCGCGAACGCGGGTCATCCGCGCCCGATCGTTCGGGTACGTGACGGCTCGCTCCGCCAGCTGACCGCCGGTGGGCTTCCCGTCGGCTTGCGACGGATGGTCGCAAATGCGGCGTCCGAAACGGCAGATCTCCGCGACGTCGATTTGCTGGTCTTGTATACCGACGGCTTGACCGAGGCGACGAGAAATCCGCTCGACGGCGAGCGCTCCCTCATGAGCGCGCTTTCCGGCGAGGCGATCCTCTTCGTTCGCGATACCGCCGATTTCGTGAAGAGCACCTGTCTTCAAAGTGCGCTCCCCGACGACGTCGCCGTGCTCGCGTTGAACTTCATCGACGTCGACCGCTGGAAATTTTACTCGCAAGAGGATCGCGAAGCGCGCCAGGCGCGACGCGACATGCTGGAGATCTTAAGGAAAAAAGGCGCAGGCGCAGACGATTGCGCGCTCGCGGAGTTCATCTTCGGCGACCTCGTCGCCAACGTTGCCCGACATGCACCCGGGCTCGTCGACGTTGCGCTGGACACTCGCGCAGCGCGGCCGGTCCTTCACGTGATCGATCGCGGGACCGGCTATCGTCCCGCCGTGCGTGCGCCCGTCGACCCGTTGGCGGAAAGCGGTCGTGGACTGTGGCTCATCGAGGAGCTCGGCGCAGAACTCGCCGTCGAAACGATCCCAGGATTCGGGACGCACACGCGCGTCGTTCTTCCGATCAACCGCGCTGCGGGCCGAGCTTCTTCTCCATGAAGACGCTCGTCGCAATCGTACTCCTAGGCATCGACGAGTAAGGCGGAAAGGCGCCGCACGGGCGAAATCCGTGCCTCTCGTAGAATCGCATCGCCGCCGTCTGCTTCGAGTACGCGGTCCACGACGATCAAGACGCCGGAATAGGCAAGGCGAGGACTGCCTTCACGGCGGAATGATTCTCCATGGACGAAGCTGCGCCCCGGAAGCGCGTCCTCATCGTCGACGACGCCAGCACGACGCGGACCCTGCTGCGAAAGCTGCTGGAACAGCAAGGGCTCGAGTGCACCGAGGCCGCAAGCGGCGAGGAGGCGGTCAAGCTCTACCACGCGCAGCGCCCGGACCTCGTCACGCTCGACATCCACATGGACAAGCTCTCCGGGATGGGCGTCGTTCAGGTGTTGCTCAAGCTCGATCCGAAGGCCAAGATAGTCATCGTGACCTCGGAGACTGAAAAGCGAATCACCGACGAGCTCCTACGCATGGGCGCAAAGGACGTCGTACAAAAGCCGTTCAGCGCCGACCATTTTCACGAGGCGATCGCGCATGCACTCCAATAGACCCTGGAACGACACCGCGCTTACCCGTTTGCTCGGCATCGAGTATCCGATCGTGCAAGGCCCGTTCGGCGGCGGCCTTTCGTCCGTCGCGCTCGCCTCGACCGTCTCGAATGCGGGGGGACTCGGCTCGTACGGCGCGCAGGGCAACAAGCCCGAAGAGATCGGTCCGCTGGTGCGCGAGCTTCGCGCCGCTACCGATCGTCCGTTTGCCGTCAACTTGTGGGTCTCGGATCGAGATCCGGTCGTCGATTCGGTGACCGGCGATGAGTTCGACCGCTGGACTTCCGCGCTGCAGCCGCTCTTCGATGAGCTCGGCGTCGAGCGCCCGAGATTTTCGCCGCCCTTCGGTCCACGCTTCGAAG